>JAZSNW010000048.1:0-5198 GCA_045536615.1 Acutalibacteraceae bacterium
GTGGTGTTAAGAACCTCATACTCTTCAGCAATTTTCTTGATTGTGCCATCTTCTGCAAGCTTAACGAGTTGTTCGTTTACCTTTGCAGTAAGGTCACTACCCTTCTTGAAGCCGATAGCATAGTATTCAACATCAGATGAAAGGTCATCAACGATTTGAAGGTCAGCATAGTTACCTTTACCGCAGTAGCTCTTAGCAAGTTGAGCGTCTAAAACAGCGAAGTCAGCAGTTAAAGAAGAAACTTCCATAAGGCAGTCAGTTTGCTTTGTGCAATTCTTAACGGTTACGCCTTCGAAACCTGCAGCATATTCAGCACCAGCAGAACCATCTTCAACAGCAGCGGTCTTGCCTTTTAAGTCAGCAGCTTTTGTGATACCGCTATCTTTCTTAGCAACGATAACTTGACGGTTTTCTATATAGTTGTAAGAGAAGTCAACCTTGTCTGCACGAGCAACGCCGTCATCATCTTTGGTGTTGCAGGTAAAGCCGTTCTATACGCAGTCGATTGTGCCGGAATCTAAATCGGTGTATTTGTTATCCCATTCAATAAGTTGGAAGTAAACATCATAACCAAGGTTTTCGAAAACTGCTTTTGCAAGGTCGGTATCGAAGCCGATTAATTCGCCGTCTTCAACATAGTTCATAGGTGCATATTCGGTGTAACCAACAACGATGGTTTCTTTTTTAGGGGTTGCGGTGCAGCCTGCAAAGCAAGCAACAAGAAGTGTGAGTGTGATAAGTAAAGCAATAATTTTTTTCATTTTTAATTTCTCCTTTTAAATTGTGTTTTGTTTTTAAAATTTGTGTTTGTTTTGCGCACTTTAGGAATTTAGTTATTTAGTTTAGTAAAGTGAGCAGTTAAAAAAATAAAATTTTCATATTTAGTTTCGGTGGACTTTCATATCTTTTTTCCTCCAATGCGCTGTGTCGATGTTGTTATTATACTTCACTTCGATAAAGTTGTAAAGTGTTTTTTTACAAATTTTTAAAGTTTGTGCACTTTACCCAATTAAAGAGGTGAAGTATTGGTGCATTTTAATATAATCTTCCCTTATTTTGCACCTTGTAGCCATAAAATTGTTGTTATTTGGCCGCTGTTATGTTATAATAACAACGATAATATGTCAAAATATATATGCTCTCTTGAAAGGACCGTATATTAATGAATATAAAAAACTTTAAAGAAAAGGCAAAGGTTTTCTTTACATCTGCTCTTCCCCACTTTTTTAAAACCTCTGTGCCTGATTATTTTAAAAACAGTTTTGAAATAACCACCACAAAGCCATTAAGAATTATCGCTTGTGTGCTTTGCCTTGCAGGTCTGTTATTAACTATATTAAGAATAGATGCATTTAATGCTGTTAGTATATCAAACAGATGGATACTTATGGCGCTTGATTTAACATTGCCATTTATAATTGCCGCTGTCACAGCATTTAATATTAAAATAAAGCACAACCTTACCCACCATATCGTAAGTTTTGCTTTATTGCTTTTAATGCCCTTTGCCACCATGACAATTACCGAATGTCTTAACAATAAATTTATTTTTGATATGACAGCGCTTGGCGTTTTAGGTAATTATGCCGTTCTTTTAATTTTATATTTTGTTTTATTTGCAATTTCGGGCAGCTTTAAAATCACATACACTTCGATTAATGTGGTGCTTTTTGGTCTTGCCATTGCCCACAGTTATGTAATGGATTTTCGCGGCACACCCTTTCAACCAATGGACTTTTTAAGCGTTGGTACAGCGGCAGGCGTTGCAAACACCTATAACTTCGCCCCCAGCCACAAACTAATTACTGCCATCCTTTTGTTTGTAATTTTAACAATAATTACTCTTAAACTTCGCACCCCCAAATTTTCGGTTATAACAAAAATTGTTTCCCGTTCGTTTACTGCAACCTTTTCGGCTGTAATTATAATTCTATTCTATGGCACAAGCATATTTACTGATTTGGGCGCTAAGCCAGACTTTTGGAACCAAACAAGAGGTTATAAAAACTATGGCTTTGTTTATAACTTTTTTGCAAACACAAGATATTTATTTATGTCTGAACCCAATGATTATGACCCGGATAAAATTAAAGATTATATAAACCAAACTGTTGATAAAAACGAAGACAAGGAAAACGAAAAGGTTAAACCCAATATTATTTGCATTATGAACGAATCTCTTTCAGATTTAAGCGTTTTGGGCAACCTTGAAACCAACCTTGAATATATGCCGTTTTTAAACAGCTTGACCAAAAACACTATAAAGGGCAATCTTAATGTTCCTGTAATCGGTGCCGGCACTTCAAACACCGAATTTGAATTTTTAACCGGCCACTCCACCCACTTCTTGCCGTCGGGCAGTAATGCATATATGCTTTATGTTAAAAACCCAATGGCTTCGCTTGTGTCAACTTTGGAGGCACAAAATTACTCATCTTGGGCGTTCCACCCCTATCTTGCAAGTGGTTGGAACAGACCTTCGGTTTACAGCAACTTTGGTTTTAATGCTTTTACAGCGTTTGAAGATATTTTTGATATGTCCATTTGGGATGATTATCTTGCAAGCGGTAACAACGCAAACTATTTGCAAAGCCGCGTAGATGAAGCATATCCCGGTTCTAATATGCTTCTTCGCCAATATATCAGTGACGATTATAATTATGATGTTATAATTAAAAATTATGAAAAACGCGACAAATCAAAACCGTATTTTGCATTTAATGTTACCATGCAAAACCACGGCGGATATGCTACAAGTTGTGTAAACTTTAACGAATTGATTTATTCCACATCTACCACCAAAGCATATAACAAAGCAAATAAATATTTGTCACTTGTAAGGGCAAGCGATACTGCCTTTAAAAAACTTGTTGAATATTTTGAAGATGTTAAACAACCTACAATTATTTGTATGTTTGGTGACCACCAACCAAATGTTGAAACCGAATTTATTTCAGAAGTTTTAGGTGTTAAAAACCTTTCTAACCTAACTATTGAACAAGAACAAAAGCGTTACACCACACCTTTTTATATTTGGGCAAATTACGACATTAAAGAAGAAGTTATCCCCAATTTAAGCGTTAACTATCTTTCTTCCTTGGTTTTGGAAACCGCCGGGCTTGAACTTACCGAATATAATAAATATTTATTAAAACTTCGCGAAGTTTTACCCGTTATTAACACTGCCGGTTATATTGATAAAGACGGCAACCATTATAAATGGAGCGATGTTTCCCCCTATAGCGACCTTATTAAAGAATATGAAAAGGTTCAATATAACTGCATTTTCGACCAAGAAAACATCGACACCGAAATATTCTTTATTAAAGATTATGTTCACGAACCGTCCGACTTGACAAGAGGTGAGGATGAATGATAAACACCACCCTTTGTTATATTGAAAAAGACGGAAAGTATTTAATGCTTCATCGCGTTAAAAAGGTTAACGACTTAAACCAAGATAAATGGATTGGCATTGGCGGTAAGTTTGAAGACGGCGAAACCCCCGAAGAATGTGTTTTGCGGGAAACCCGCGAAGAAACGGGACTTTTGCTTCAAAATCTCGAATACCGCGGTATTTTAACCTTTGTGTCAGACAAATGGCCAACCGAATATATTCACTTGTTTTATTCGAACGATTTTTCGGGTGATTTAATCGAATGTGATGAAGGTAATCTTGAATGGGTAGATATTAAAGATGTTTATTCTTTACCATTGTGGCAAGGTGATAAAATCTTTTTAAAACTTATCGAAGAAAAAGTCCCCTTCTTTTCATTAAAGCTTCAGTATCAAGGCGAAACCCTTGTTAATGCTGTTTTAAATAATGAAAAAATAGTATGAAAAAAGCGTTGAGTTTTTACTCAACGCTTTTAAAATATTTATTTATAAATTCATCGCTTTCTGCCACAAATTCCATTTTTTCGTTTTTGGTGGGGTGATTAAAAGCAATGCGATATGACATTAAAGCAATGTCCTTAAAACTGTCATCCCCACCATATTTTCTATCCCCTAAAAGCGACATTTTGCGTGAAGAAAACTGCACCCTTATTTGATGTGTGCGCCCTGTAAAAAGTCGCACCCGCACCAAAGACTTTTCTTCGTCAGTTTTAATTAAGGCATAGGAAAGCTTTGCTTCTTTTACACCTTTACGCATTCGCTTTACTACATAAGATTTATTTTTTCGGCTGTCTTTAAAAAGTAAATCGCACATTTCACCGCTATCGTCGGGTGTGCCGTGTACTACTGCAAGATACTCTTTCTCAAAATCACGGTTTGCAATATCGGCCGAAAGTTTTGCCGCAGCGGGTTTATTTTTGGCATAAACCATAACACCGCCCACCTGCTTATCAAGTCGGTGCAAAGGGTAAATTTCATAGCCAAAATGCTCGGTAAGCTTACTTATAATGCTCTCTCCCCCACTGCTGTCGCTTTGCGACAAAATGCCAATGGGCTTTATAATAACGGCAATATCATTATCACTGTATAAAATTTCCATACTCCACCGCCTTTGCTTAATTATACCAAAAAGCGCTAAACTTTTCAATAATGTTTAAATGATAAATCACCCCGCACAATTTTCTGTGCGGGGTGTTATTAAAATTTAACGATTATAAAGCTTTGTTAAATATGCTATTTTATCGCTTAAACCGTGTGGAATTTGGTTTGGTAGCATTCTCCAACGCCAATTACCCTCTTTTGTGCCTGGAATATTGATTCTTGCCTCGTTAGAAAGCTCGAGATAATCCTGCATTTGCGCCACAAAAAGTCGAGCAACGCTGCTCATACCACCACGGATAACTCCCCAAACATACCCTTCGTGTTCATTAAGACCAAGATAATCCTCGGCCTTTTTTAAATCACTGGGGGTTAATTGCGAAAGCCAGCCCTTTATGGTGTCATTATCGTGAGTGCCTGTATAACAAACACAATTTTTATTATAGGCGTGTGGAAGGTAAACGCTGTCTTCATTAGCACCAAAAGCAAATTCCAACACCTTCATACCGGGGAATTCAGAATCTTTTAGAAACTGTACTACCTCTTGTGACGGATATCCCAAATCCTCGGCAATAAAACTTATGCTTGGAAAGCGGTTTTTAAGAGTGGATATAAGTGACATACCAGGGCCCTTTACCCAATGACCGTTCATTGCGGTTTTTTCGCCGTAAGGCACTGCCCAAAAGCTTTCAAAGCCACGGAAA
>JAZSNW010000015.1:0-15391 GCA_045536615.1 Acutalibacteraceae bacterium
GGTGCAATGGGCAAAGGAAAATGCTGCTGCATCAGGTCTTGCTGACGGTAATGTCCGTTGGCTTGTGGATGATTGCTTAAAATTTGTTAAGCGTGAAATCAGACGCGGCAATAAGTATGATGCTATTATTATGGACCCACCCTCTTACGGGCGCGGACCAAACGGTGAAGTTTGGAAGTTGGAACAACAACTGACCGAACTTTTAACCGAAACAGGCAAACTTTTATCGGATGATGCGGTTTTCTTTTTTCTAAACTCTTACACTGCGGGGCTTTCACCCACAATTTTAAATTATATGGTTAAAGAATATGTTGTCGGTAAGCGTGAGGGCGAGGTTTTTACCGATGAAATCGGTTTACCTATTACGAATAAGGGCTTCAGTATGCCGGCAGGCAATACAACTATTTGGATGAAAAAATGAGCAATATTATTGAAATAAAAAATGTAACTTACAACTATGTCGAAGACGAGGTAGAATATACCGCCGTTAATAATGTTTCGCTTAATATTGAAAAGGGCAGTTTTACTGTTATTTTGGGACATAACGGGTCGGGTAAATCCACCTTGGCAAAAATGCTAAACGGTCTTAATAGGCCGTCAAGCGGTGATATTTTGGTTGACGGCATCAATACAAGGGACGAAGAAAACGAATTTCTTATAAAGAAAAAGGTTGGTATGGTTTTTCAAAACCCCGATAATCAGCTTGTTGCCTCTATTGTGGAGGAGGATGTCGCTTTCGGTCCCGAAAATTTGGGGCTTGAGCCAAAGGTCATAAGAAAGCGTGTGGATGAGGCCTTAAAGGCGGTTGGTATGTATGAATTTAGAAATTCCACACCGCATCATTTGTCGGGCGGTCAAAAGCAAGGAATTGCCATTGCGGGTATAATCGCGTTAGAGCCCGAATGTATCGTTTTGGACGAGCCGACCGCTATGCTTGACCCAAAGGGCAGGCAGGAAATTATAAACACAATTTTGCGCCTTAATAAAGAAAAGGGCATTACGGTTGTGCTTATAACACACTATATGGAGGAGGCCGAAAAAGCCGACCGTGTGCTTGTTATGAACGATGGCGAATTTATTGCCGACGGCACACCCAAAGAAATTTTCAAAAATGTTAAAATGCTTAAATCGGTTGGGCTTGATGTTCCCCAAACGACCGAGCTTTTATATGCCTTAAATCAAAATGGAATGGCAGTTCCTACTGATGTTTTATCGATAGAGGAAACTGCCGATGCAATTATGCATTATTTGGAGGAAAATTAAAAATTGTCAGTTTTACAGGTTAAAAACCTTAGCCACAGCTATGGCGGAAATACACCATTCATAAACGACGCAGTCAATGATGTAAGTTTTACTGTTGATGTGGGTGAAATGATAGGTATTATCGGCCATACAGGTTCGGGTAAATCAACACTTGTTCAGCACCTTAACGGCATTTTAAAGCCGACAAAGGGCGAAATTTTAATAGATGACAGCAATATTTGGGATAAACCAAAGGAAATTAGAAAAATTCGTTCAAAGGTTGGGCTTGTTTTTCAGTATCCCGAATATCAGCTCTTTGAAGAAACTGTTTTTAAAGATATTGCCTTTGGCCCTAAAAATATGGGTGTTTCGGGTGACGAGCTTACAAAACGGGTTTTAGACACCTGCCGTCTTATCGGCGTAAAGGATGAATATTTAGAAAAATCACCCTTTGATTTGTCGGGCGGTGAAAAACGCAGGGTTGCCATTGCGGGTGTTATGGCAATGCGCCCTGAAATAATTGTTTTTGACGAGCCGACCGCAGGGCTTGACCCACAGGGCAGACAGGAAATTATTAAGGTTATAAACGAATACCGCCGTGCCTTTAATGCCACAGTTATTATCATTTCTCACAGTATGGAGGATATGGCACAAATGGCGGACAAGCTTTTGGTTATGTCCAAGGGCGAGGTTGTAATGTTTGATAAAACCGAAGAGGTCTTTAAGCAAGGGGATAAGCTTCGCGAAATCGGGCTTAATGTGCCGATAGTTACCCGCGTGTTTGACCTTCTTCGTGAAAAGGGCTTTAATGTGCCGAATAATGTTTTTACGGTTGAAAATGCGGTAGAGGCATTAAAAAAAATAAAGGCAGGTGACCGAAATGCTTAAAGATATAACCTTCGGTCAGTATTTTGATTCAAAATCAGTGATACACCGTGCCGACCCACGCGTTAAAATAGTTTTGCTTGTTGCAGTTATTGTTTTCATCTTTTTAGCGCAAAACTATTGGGGGCTTTTGCTTTCGGTGTTTTTTGTGCTTTTTTCAATGATTATCACAAAAATTCCCGTTAAAATGTACCTTAAAAACTTAAAGGCGGTTTTACCGATTTTAATTTTCACCGCCGTTATTAACGCCTTTTATGGCGAGGGTGAGGTGCTTTTCAGCATTTTCGGCAAACTTAACGTTACAACAGGTGGCTTATCACACGCAGGGTTTATGGCGCTTAGAATTATGCTTTTAATAATTATAAGCGCAACCTTAACCTATACAACCACCCCAAACGATTTAACCGATGCTATTGAAAGTTTGTTTTCACCTTTAAAATTTTTAGGGCTTAAAACTGCGGTGCACACCATTGCAATGATGATGACCATTGCTTTAAGGTTTATACCAACCCTTGTTGAAGAGGCCGAAAAAATTATGAATGCCCAAAAGGCAAGGGGTGCCGACCTTGAAAGCGGCAATTTTAAAGAGAAAATAAAGGCGCTTATACCAATTTTAATTCCGCTTTTGTTTTCATCGGTTCGCCGCGCGGCAGAGCTTGCCGACGCTATGGAATGCCGATGCTATAATTCGGGCGAGGGTAAAACCCGTATGAAGCAGTTAAGACTGCATTTAAGGGATTTGGTAATAACCATATTCACCCTTTGCTTTGGCGCAGGTATTATTCTTTTAAACATCTTTTTATAAAAAAATTAGGAGGTGCCGTTTTGAAAAGGGTACTGCTTACAATTTCATACGACGGCACCGATTTTCACGGTTGGCAATATCAGCCCGAGCTTTTAACGGTGCAGGGTGTTTTAGAGGAGGCACTTTATAAGCTGTTTTCTAAAAAGGTTACGGTTATTGGCTCTTCCCGTACCGATGCAGGCGTTCACGCTAACGGCTTTTGTTGCCATCTTGACTGTGATGATAATATACCCGATGCCGCATTTTTGCGGGGTATAAATTCACTTTTACCGCCCACAGTTGCAGTAATGGGTGTAAAGGAAGTTGAAAGCGACTTTCACGCAAGGTATGATGCACAGGGTAAAACCTATGTTTATCATATTTACAACAGCAATAAAAAGGATGCCTTTAAAACCCGTTATGCGTGGCATATTGAACGACCGCTTAATATTGATTTAATGAACGAATTTTGCCAAAAAATTGTTGGCACACACGACTTTTCGGCATTTTGCTCGGCAGGGGCAACGGTGGAAACTACTGTCAGAACAATTAAAGAATGTTATGTCGAAAAAAACGGCGATGATGTAACCTTAACCGTTACTGCTGACGGGTTTTTATACAATATGGTTAGAATTATTGTTGGTACGGCGATAGCGGTGTCGGACAAACGGATTAACCCCACCGATATCGATGAAATTTTAAATTCAAAAAAGCGTGACGCTGCGGGTATGACCGCACCGCCACAGGGACTATTTTTAGAGAAGGTAATTTACGATGCCTGATTATAAACGAAAGCATAGAAGCCGTTTTGTGTCACAGCCCAAAACTGACAAGCACAAAATGGCGCCAAAGAAAAACAAAATAAAATATGATGAGGACGAGCCCACACCCCGTAAAAAAGGTAACTTTACGCTTTTAAAAGGCAAAAAAGCCGAAATTAAAAAGCGTTGGCAGGTTATTTTGGCGGGCGTTTTGCTGGTTATTTTGGCAATAACTATTTGCCAAATTGCTATCCCCGCAGGTATACCCGAAACTGTTTCAACCGTTGTTTCGGCAATGGGCACGGGTGAATTTCCCATTGATTTTGAAAGTTCCGGCACCGATAATGTGGTTGCAAAACAAGGTTATTTTTATGTTTTAACCGACAGTGAAATCAAAGCGGTTTCTAACGGCGGTAAGGTAATTTTCACCTATAACCACGGTTTTGAAAACCCCGTAATTAAAACTTCAAACACAAGGGCGCTTGTGTTTAACCAAGGCGGTAACGATGCCTTAATTTTCAGTTTAAACAAATTGCAAGAAAGCATCACTTTAGAAGATGAAATCATAAATGCCGCAATAGGTGATAACGGCACCTATGCATTGGTAACCAATGCAAAAAGTTATGTTGCAAAGGTTTCGGTTTATAAGAAAAACAACAAACTTATTTACGAATGGTTTTCGGCAAATGATATGATAAACAATGTTGCGGTGGCGAAAAACGGCAAAAAAATTGCCATTTCAACCATTACTGCAAATGTTGGCGGTTTTGATTCAAAACTTATGATTTTAAATTTCAAATCTGCCAATGCCGAATTTGAAAAACAATACGACGGTGAAATTATTTTTAATTTAAGCACGGCGTATTCGGGCGGTGTGGCGGTTGCCACTTCAAATACATTTGATTTTGTTCGGTGGTATAGATATAAATCCGAAACAAATAAAAACGATTATAATCTTCAAATGCTTCGCGAAAGTAATAAAGGCACATTGCTTTTATATAACCGCGAAAATGATAAAACAGATAACCGAATTTTATTTATAAAGCCAAACGGCAAAAAGAAGTTTGAAATTAAATTTAACGGCATTATAACCGACATTGCTTTTAAAAATAATCTCGTATATCTTATTTCTGACACAAAAGCATATATATTAGACAGTGCGGGCGAAATAGTGCGTACTGCTGACTGTGGCTTTGGCGTGGTAAGGTTTGTGGTTGTTTCACAAAATGAAATATCAGTTATAAGCGATAATCAAATCAGCAAGGTGAAATTTTCGCAGAGGTGATTTTATGAATTGGTATTCGGTTTTAATTGATGGTATTTTGCTAATTATTGTGGCTTTGTTTGTTATCACTTCGGCAAAACGCGGTTTTGTGCGGGTTGTGGTTGAGGCGGTTGGTATTGTTGCGGCGGTAATTTTTACATTAACAGTTTGTACACCACTTAGTATTGCTACCTATGATAAAATAATCGAGCCACCAATAGTAAACGCCGCAAGCGAGCAAATGCACGACACCGTGGAAGAAACGGTGGATAATATAGTTGAAAAGTTGCCCGATTTTTTGCAAAGTTATATAGAAAGTTCGGGCATTGCTGACCAAATTGTTTCAGAAAACAAGGGCGAAATTTCGGTTACAGCAGAAGAATATATCGCCGAAATTTCACAAAACTCCATAAAACCTGTGACAGTAAAAATTTTATCAACGATTTATTCTGTAATAATTTTTACTTTGTCGTTTATTATTATCAAAGTTTTAGCAAACCTTCTCAATAAGACATTTTCTTTCAGCATTATCGGCAAGTTAAATAGCACCCTTGGTGGACTTTGCGGACTTGTAAAGGGTGTGGCCTTTGTTTTTCTAATTTGCTGTGTTATTAAGTTTTTGTTACCTATTACCGATAACGGTATTTGGATATTTAATGCTCAAAATATTGAGCAAACCCACATTTTCAGATTTTTAATTAGTTTAGGAGAATTTTAAAGAATGAAGCTTTGTTCCAAATGTAAAAAGCGTCCGGCAGTTGTTTTTGTTTCGGATATGTCAAACCCCAATGCCGAGCCAAGCGGTCTTTGCCTTGTTTGTGCCAAAGAGCTTGGGATTAAGCCGGTTGAGGATATGCTCAAAAAAATGAATATATCGGATGAAGATATCGAACAAATGAGCGAACAGTTTATGGATATAATGGCGCTTAACGAAGAAGGCGAAGATGCCGACGACGCTGAAATGAACGATGAAACCTTTGATTTAGGCACCGCACCCGCAATGCCACCAATGTCGGTTTTAAATAAAATTTTCGGCAATTTAACAGGCGATAAAACTGAAAATAAAGAAACTGCGGATGACGATAAAAAAGCCGATAAAAAGGAAAAGCATAAGAAAAAGCGTAACCGTTTTATCGAACAATATTGCACAAACCTTACCAAAAAGGCAAAAAACGGTGAAATTGATGTTATAATCGGCAGAGATAAAGAACTTTACAGAACCATTCAAATTCTTTCTCGCCGTTCTAAAAACAACCCCTGCCTTATTGGTGAGCCGGGCGTTGGTAAAACCGCCATTGCCGAAGGTCTTGCTTTGCAAATTGCAAGGGGAGAAGCCCCCGCGCGCCTTTTGGACAAACAAATTCACCTTTTAGATCTTACAGGTCTTGTTGCCGGCACACAGTTTAGAGGTCAATTTGAAAGCCGTGTAAAAGGTTTAGTCAGCGAGGTTAAGGAAGCCGGAAACATCATTTTATTTATTGATGAAATTCATAATTTGGTTGGTGCGGGTGACTCGGCCGAAGGTTCGATGAATGCCGCAAATATTTTAAAGCCCGCCCTTTCACGCGGTGAAATTCAGGTAATTGGTGCCACCACCTTTAAGGAATACCGCAAGTATATCGAAAAGGATGCCGCACTTGAACGCCGTTTCCAACCCGTTACTATTGAAGAACCGTCTTTGGCTGAAAGTGAAAACATTTTAATGGGTGTTAAAGGTTATTACGAGGGCTTTCATAATGTAACTATCCCCGACAGCATTGTTAAAAAAGCGGTTATTCTTTCTGAAAGATATGTAACCGACCGTTATTTGCCTGACAAAGCAATTGACCTTTTGGATGAGGCCTGCGCTTGTGCAAGTCTTGCTAATACTGCGGTTGATGAACTTTATAAGGTAAACAAAAAGGTTGCCGAATGTTCAATTAAGCTTGAAGAGTTGGAGGCAGATGTTGAAAACCCCGACTATGAAAAACAAGCAATGGTAAAATCCGAACTTGAAAAATACAAAAAGCAAGCTAACGCACTTTGCGAAGCCACTGTTTCAACAGTTGTGACCGATATGGATATTGCCAAGGTTATCGAACTTTGGACAGGTATTCCCGCAACTAAGGTGCAGGAAAGCGACTTTAAAAAACTTGCCACTTTGGAGGATGCACTTAACGAAAAGATTATCGGTCAAAATGAAGCAACACGCCTTGTGGCATCGGTTGTAAAGCGTTCACGTGTTCGTACAAATAACCTTCACCGCCCCGCATCATTCATTTTTGTGGGCCCAACGGGTGTTGGTAAAACCGAACTTGTAAAGGTGCTGTCAGAACAACTTTTTGACACACCCGAAACCTTAATCCGCCTTGATATGTCAGAATTTATGGAAAAGCATTCGGTTTCGCGCATTATTGGTGCGCCTCCCGGATATGTTGGCTATGATGAGGCGGGTCAACTTACTGAAAAGGTACGCAGAAAGCCATATTCTGTGGTGCTTTTTGATGAAATTGAAAAAGCTCACCCTGATGTTTTAAATATTCTTTTGCAAATTCTTGATGACGGCACGGTTACCGATGCACAAGGTCGAAAGGTTAATTTTGAAAACACCGTTGTGGTTATGACTTCTAATGCGGGTAGCGAAAAAACCGAAAATCTTTTGGGCTTTGGCAAAAGTCAGGCAGATGGCTCTAAAGAAAAGGCAATGAAAGCGCTTGAAAGCTTTTTGCGCCCCGAATTTATTGCCCGTGTTGACGAAATTGTGGTATTTTCACCGCTTTCAAATGAAACACTTCGAAAAATCGCTTCAATTATGCTTGATGATTTTAAAGATTCGCTTAAAGAGAAACTTATTGACTTTTCTTATGATAAGTCGGTTTGTGGTTATCTTGCAAAGAAATGCGACGGAATTAAAAAAGGTGCGCGTGAACTTCGCAACCTTATCCGCCGTGAAATTGAAGCGCCTGTTGTTGATTTAATCATCGAAAAGGGCGAAGGCAATATTTCAAAAATCAGCGCAACAGCCGCCGATGATGAAATAAAAATTAATATGTTATAAAACAAAAAACTGCGGTAGAAAATCTGCCGCAGTTTTTAAATTGCAATTTTAACCTTTTCACATTTCAAAACATATAATGTGTTGGATTTATTTGTTTAAATTTATAAAATTCAGGCAAGAATATAATCGGAGTGTGAAAATGATATGAATATAAAACGCGGAGAAATTTACTACGCCGATTTAAGCCCTGTTATCGGGTCGGAACAGGGTGGAATACGCCCGGTTTTAATTGTTCAAAACGATGTTGGGAATAAATACAGCCCAACCGTTATTGCAGCAGCAATTACAAGCCAAAAAGACAAAACAAAACTGCCCACACACATAACTGTCGGTGCCGAAAATTGCGGTTTGGCAAAAGATTCAATAGTTTTGCTTGAACAGGTGCGAACTATTGATAAAAAGCGACTTAAAGAAAAAATGGGCAGTCTTGATACTGATGCTATGATTAAGGTGGACAAGGCGCTAAGCGTCAGTTTTGGACTTGACATAGACCCGGTGGGGTTTACGATATAGAAAACGGTGTTCAATGAACACCGTTTTTTACTTTTTGTTATGTACTTTACTAAGTGGGTTAGAGTCAACCGCATTTTTAATTTGTGTGTTTGAAACGTGGGTGTAAATTTGGGTGGTGCCTAAATTTGAATGCCCTAAAATATCCTTTAAAACACGAATGTCAACATCGCCGTGTTGATACATAAGGGTTGCGGCGGTGTGGCGAAGTTTGTGGGTTGAAAAACCTTGCCCGCCAAGCCCCGCCTTTTCTAAAAATGTTTTAACCAAATGCTGAACTGTTTTTGGGCTTATTCTTCGGCGGTTTCGGCTTACGAAAAGGGCGTTGCGGTCGTCATAAACAATGTTTTCATTGGGTCTTACTGCTAAATATTCTCTGATAGCGGTCATACAAGCGTCGTTAAGGTAAATAAGCCGTTCTTTATTGCCTTTACCCGTTACAACCATTGTGTTGTCGGGTTTAATGTCGTTTACATTTAATGAGCAAAGTTCAGAAAGCCGAAGCCCACAGTTTAAAAACAAGGTTAAAATGCAAAAGTCACGCTTTTGGTTTGCCCCATCAACTGAATTTAAAAGTTCTAAAGAATCTTCAAGTGTTAAATGCTTTGGTAGTGACTGTTTAACCTTTGGTGATTCAAGCAAAAGTGCAGGGTTTTGGTCAAGTTGGTGGGTTTGTTCACAAAGATAACGGAAGAAAATGCGCAGGGTAGAGGTTTTTCTCGCCCTTGTTGCCGCATTGTTTTGGCGTTCGTTTTTGCAAAAAACCAAAAAAGCATATAAATCAGAAACGGTAACAGTTTTAATTAAATTTATATCCACCGCCGAAATATCAATTTCTTCAAATGGGGTTTTGTTGTCAGCAAAACCACGCACTTTAAGAACATACCTAAAAAAACTTTGCAAATCGATAAAATATCCCTCTACCGAGCGGGAAGATTTGCCCTTAATGGTTTCGTTATATGTTAAAAAGTCGCGTATAACAGGCGGACAGGTTTGTAAAATTTCAAGTTTCATTAGCCACCTCGAAATATTTAGTATAATTCATTATATCATTTTAAAAACAATATTGCAACTTTTAATGGCGGATGATATTATATAAGTGGTAAAAGGAAGTGAAAATATGACCGAAAAGCAAAAGAAGATAGTAAGCGCTACAGTTATTGTGGCTTTTATACTGTTTTGCTCGCTTGTTGGGTGGTTTGTGGGCAGACCGCTTATACATTTCGTGGGCGAGCCCGAAAAATTTCGCGCTTGGGTAAGTGAAAGCGGAATTTTCGGTATGGTCGCTTTTGTCGGTATGACAATTTTTCATGTTGTAATCGCCTTTGTTCCGGGTGAGCCGTTTGAAATCGGGGCAGGGTATGCCTTTGGTGCTTTATGGGGCACGGTGCTTTGTGTAGTTGGCATTACCATTGGTAGTTTAATTGTTTTTTGGCTTGTCCGCAGGTTTGGTGTCAAGCTTTTAGAGGTGTTTTTTACCTATGAAAAAATAAAATCGCTTAAGTTTTTGCAAAATAAAAAACGCTTGGCGCTAATAACGTTTTTCCTTTTCTTTTTGCCCGGCACACCCAAGGATTTGATAACCTATTTTGTCGGTCTTACAAAAATTGGTTTAAAGGAATTTTTGTTTATTGTCGCTATTGCGCGCATACCGTCGGTTATAACTTCAACCATTGGTGGCAGTTTTTTGGGTAGTGAAAAATATCTTTTGGCAGTTATTGCTTTTGGTATAACATTTTTAATCAGTGTTATCGGTTGGCTGGTTTATAACAAAATGAGCAAAAATAACAAATAAAAAGCGGCTTTAAAACCGCTTTTTTGCTTTTCTTGTGTTGACAAAACCTCACCTGCAATATAGAATTATAATATATTATTTTAAAAGGTGATATTATGTCTGTGAAAATTTCTCCATCGGTGTTAAGTGCCGATTATTTAACTCTTGCTGATGACATTAAAAGACTTGAAGCGGCAGGATGTGATATGCTTCATTTGGATGTTATGGACGGTATATTTGTTCCTAATATGTCATTTGGTGTACCTGTTATAAAATCAATAAGGGCACACTCTAACATACCGCTTGATGTTCATTTAATGATTGACCGCCCACACCGTTACATAAAAGACTTTGCTGCCGTTTCTGACTGGCTTGGTTTTCATTTTGAGGCGGGAAGTGATAGTGCCGAACTTTTAAAGGAAATTCGTGAGCTTGGCTGTAAATCTTACCTTACAATTAAACCCTGCACCGCACCCGAAGAAATTTTTGATTTGTTACCCCTTTGTGACATGGTGCTTGTAATGTCGGTTGAACCTGGTTTTGGCGGACAAAAATTTATGCCATCTGCCCTTGATAAAATTAGTGCCTTAAAACAGGAAATTGAACGACAAGGTCTTAATGTAGAACTTGAAATCGACGGCGGAATAAATGCCGAAACTGCACCCCTTGCGGTAAAAGCGGGTGCCACAGTTTTGGTTGCGGGCAGTTATGTATTTTCAGACCAAATGGAAGAAAATGTGGCATTTTTAAAATCACTTTAAAAATGCTTTTCCGTAAATTTTCACGGCGTTATTTAAAATAAGCGGTTTGGCGTGTTCGCGCGTGACGGCAATATGAATGAAATTTTTAGTTTTAATTTTCGAAAATTCTGAAAGCCGTTTAACCGTTGGCCAACGGTCATCCGCTGTTATTATAAGCCGATAGTCATTATCCGTTTTATAAAGCGAACTTTTGATAAACGGTTTTTTGTGAAATAAAAACATTACACCGTTGGTTAAATCGTCGCTGTTATTGAAAACAAAAAGGATTTCTCCCTTTTCGGCTTTTCTTTTTAGTGTTGTTGGGGTCATTAAAAAGACCTCCCCAAAAAAATATGGAGTTTTATGTATGAATTATAATGAATTAAAAAGTGGTACCGATATACGTGGTATAGCAACTGATAAAGGCGGAAAAACCATTAATCTTAGCAGTAAAGCGGTTTATGATATTACCTTAGCATTTGCGGTGTGGCTTTGTGAAAAAATCGCTAAAAATGCGGGTGATATTAAGGTTGCCGTTGGTCGTGATTCACGTATAACAGGCCCCGAAATTTCCGAAAATGTTAAAAAAGCATTGGCGGAATCGGGCTTTACGGTAATGGACTGCGGTTTATCGTCAACTCCCGCAATGTTTATGACCACTATTGATTTGGACTGTGATGCGGCGGTGCAAATTACTGCTTCCCACCACCCGTTTGATAGAAACGGTCTTAAATTTTTTGTGAAAAGCGGTGGTTTGGAATCAAGCGATATTGCCGATATTATCGCTCTTGCAAACGATGGTAAAAGCAAGATTTCGGATATTTTAGGCAAGGTAATTCCCACCGATTATATGCCAACATATGCCGCCCGACTTCGCAGAATGATTTGTGAGGCAGTCTCAAAAACTGAAAGCGATTTGCCCCTTAAAAATTATAAAATTGTGGTTGACGCGGGCAACGGTGCAGGCGGTTTTTATGCTACCGAGGTTTTAGAAAAGCTCGGCGCTGACATTACGGGCAGTCAGTTTTTAGAACCCGACGGCATGTTTCCAAATCATGTACCAAACCCCGAAAATAAAGAGGCAATGCAAAGTATTTGCAAAGCGGTGCTTGATAACAACGCCGATTTGGGTCTTATTTTTGATACCGATGTTGACAGGGCAGGATGTGTTGGTGCAGATGGTGCCGAAATCAACCGCAACCGACTTATCGCTTTGGCTTCATATATCGCTGCTGACGGTAAAAAAGACCAAACTATCGTTACCGATTCGGTAACAAGTGACGGCCTTAAAGAATTTATTGAAAATAATTTAGGGTGTAAGCATTATCGCTATCGACGTGGATATAAAAATGTTATAAATAAATCTATCGAGCTTTGCGAAAAGGGTGTTGAAAGCCCGCTTGCCATTGAAACCTCTGGTCACGCTGCTTTAAAAGAAAATTATTTCCTTGATGACGGTGCATATCTTGTTACAAAAATTGTAATTTTACTTGCAAAGGGCGAAAGCATTGAAGAAATTTTAAAGCCACTTAAAATGCCTGTTGAAGAAAGGGAAGTGCGTTTTAACATTTTGTGCAACGATTTTAAGTCATATGGTGAAGAAGTTATTAAAAGGTTAGAAGGTTTCGTAAGTGGTAAACCGCAGTATAAGGTGGCGGATGATAACCGTGAAGGGCTTCGCGTCTCAACTGAAAATGGTTGGTTTTTAATTAGAATGAGCGTTCACGACCCTGTTATGCCAATGAATTTTGAAAGTAATGTTAAGGGTGGCATTGACAAGGATATTTCTGAAATTCGTGAATTTTTCAGGCAGTTTAGCGATTTAGATAGTTCTGCTTTATAAAATTTAAAGGAGAGTCGAAATTTTTAAAATTTTGACTCTCCTTTTTTATGTTATTCGTCGTTAAATTCGCCGATACATCCGCAGTTTTTGGAATCGTCAATGCTGTCGGGACGGGGCGGGAAAAAGTCATTAAGCGGGAACTGAATTCGGCTGAATGTATCGCAGGGTTCGGTCGTTGCGTTGTGGTCGCAAGATTTTTGCGGAACACAAAAATCATAAATCGGTATTTGCATTTGAACATTGCGAATAAGTTGCACAACGGTGAAAAGTCCGATTGTTGCATAAATTGTGGGTGTGCCGCGCGGAATATCTGTTACAACATGACCGCCTATTGCTTCGCATACACAGTCGGGAATACAGCAAGAAGATTCATAACAATCTTTAATTGTGCCAATTCTTGCTGAAAGGGGAACGGGGTCAACTGCGCTTACAACACATTTGGGTGTATTGCTTCCGAAAACTGTGTTAGAGTGGTGGTTTTTACATTGTTCCGATAAAACATTTGAAAATGTTTTAACCGAACCGCAACTACCGTAAAGTATAACCTTTTTGTTAAAGGTTGCGATACCGTGTATTACTTGCGGGCAACTGCTGGGAGAAGTGTAAATGTCGAAAGATAAAAGGAAGAAAAATGTTAAATCGCAGGAATAATATCCTTTGTTAAAGTTTACGGGCTCAACATCGATGAAAACATTTAAAACCTCTGCTCCGCGAAGCCGAACGCTTAAAGCGTTGTTTATAAGTGTTTGGGTTTCGGGCAAGAAAAAGCACCTTAAATCTTCAAGACAGTCGCGGTCACAACAAGAATCATACACTCTGCCGGCGTCAATACAAACCGAATCGTTGCAGTTTTCTGCGTTTTTGAAATCTGCCATAAATTATTGCCTCCTAATTTATTTGTAAGTTGTTAAGCCAACTTCAATATCATAATATGTTTTTATCCAAAATCGGTGAAAAATAGGTTTTAATATTGACTTAAAAGTTTAAAAAATGTAAAATATTGTTTGGTGATTATTTTGAATAATAAACTTTGGTATAAAAGGGGAATGCGCGACGGTATACCCATTGCTTTGGGTTATTTGGCGGTTGGCTTCACCCTTGGCATTGCCGCAAGAGATGCGGGTGCAAACGCTTTTCAGACCTTTTGGGCGGCGGCGCTTACATTGGCTTCGGCCGGCGGTTATGCGGGCTTTAATGTTATTAAAGAAAATGGTACATATCTTGAAATGTTTATAACAATGCTTGTTGTAAACGCAAGGTATCTTTTAATGTCTTTTGCATTAAGTCAAAAACTTTCGCAAAAAACGCACACCCTTCACCGAATGGTTTTGGGCTTTGGTGTGACCGATGAAATTTTTGGCATTTCGTCATCGGTCAAGGGCGAACTCAACCCTTTTTATAATTACGGTGCAATGTCTTTGGCAATACCCGCTTGGGCAAGTGGCGCGGCGCTTGGTGTAATAATCGGAAACACTCTTCCCCAAATGGTTGCTTCGGCTTTAAGCGTTGGCATTTTCGGTATGTTTTTAGCAATAATCATACCCCCTGCCAAAGAAAACAAAGTCATAATGGGTGGGGTTATTGCATCCTTTGTTTTAAGTTTTGTTTTCAGCATTTTACCGGTTATTAAAAACAATATTTCATCGGGTATGCAGGTTATAATTTTAACCGTTATGATTTCGCTTATATTGGCTTTTATTTTTCCTGTGAAGGAGGATGAAGATGCCACATAATATTTACATTTATATTGCCGTAATGGCGCTAACCATCTTTTTAATTCGTGTCTTACCGCTGACTTTAATTAGAAAAAAGATTAAAAACAAAACTTTAAGGTCGTTTCTTTTCTATGTGCCTTATGTCACTTTGGCGGTTATGACTTTCCCCGCAATAATTTATTCAACAGGCAGTGTTTATTCGGGCTTTTTTGCGCTTATAACGGGCGTTGTTTTGGCGTATAAAGGTGTTACGCTTTTTGGCGTAGCGGCGTCGTCATGCGTGGTGGCATTTGTGGTTGAAATGTTAATTAAATATCTTTAAAGTTCTATACAGCACAAAAATTGCATAATTTTAAGTATATTTTAAAATAAAAGGTGGATTTTATGTGCTGAAAAGACGAATTTCGGTGCTTTTGGCGTTGTTGTTTGTTTGCTCGGTTATTTATATCGGCGAAAAAACGGGTGATGGGTATTTGGCGGCAAATTCAAAACTTCCTTCACGGCAAATAGTTATTTTAGATGCAGGCCACGGCGGGTTAACTAATACTATAAAGGTTTAACAATAGGGGATGTCTATTGCGGTTGCGCTCGTCTATTTTGCTCGTCGGTTTTGCCTTCGTTTTCGGCAGGCGTTAGCATTGCCAAAAGCCTCAGGCTTCACCGAACGAACAAACTAAACGGCAACAACAAAAAAGCACAACATCCACCCCTATTGATAAACCTATAGGTCCAAAACCTGCCGTGAAAATTCAATAAAAAGTGAATCACCCTTGCAATCTAAATCAGGTTGCAAGGGTGATTTTTTATCTAATTGCCGCCGGGGCCGTCCCTGCGTT
>JAZSNW010000087.1:0-9028 GCA_045536615.1 Acutalibacteraceae bacterium
ATTATCAAACTATAGGGGATTTTATTTATGAAATATTACAAGAAATATGTTATACCTACAATAGTATTTCTCACTATGCTGTGTCTTTCTTCTTGTAACAGTCATACTGTTTCATATAAAGATTTGGGATGCCCTACAAAAGAATATTATCAAAATAATCTAATAGCTCGTTGCGTATGGGATATGACAATATTCGACAATAAGCTTTATATAGGGTGCGGCGATTATAATAATAACTCAGGGCCTACCCCTGTACTTTATTGCGATTTATCCGATCTTGGGAATTGGAAAGAACAGGCAGTATTACAAGATGAGCAGATAGGACGCTTTTTACTAATTGATGAAAAACTCACTATTCCAGGGTTTGATCCAATAGGCTCACCCCAACTCGGTACATACTATCAGCTTGAAAATGGGATATGGCAAACTAAATTCGGTCTGCTTGATGGTCTTCATAATTTTGATTTAATAAGATATGACGGGAAACTGTTTGCGGGCATCGGTGCAAATCGTGGTTCAACACCGATAATAGCTTCTGAGGACGGCAAAGATTTTGCAAGAATACCGATGAATAAAAACGGAGAACATATTCGAACTTCGGGTGGAGAATGTATAAGGTCGCATAACTTTTATGTTCTTAACAACAATTTATACGCTTCATTTTGGTATGAAAATATCGAGGAGAACAAACTTGTTTCAGAAATGTATCGTTACGAGAATGGTGAGTTTGTTTTTGATAATGACTTAGTAGGCAAACTTAGTACTGGCTTGTCTTGCCGAAATATCCCTCCAAAATGGGCTAAAGCGGTTATTAACGATACTCTCTTTTTAACAACTGGACATTTATATTACACTAATGATATGAGTGAGTTTACCTTAATAAACTTGCCCGAATATGCTCAAACTTATGATTTATATGTGTATGATAATACGCTTTATATATTAACTGCTTCACTTGATGAAGATGAGTATAAAATAACTATTTATAGTACATCAACAGGTGAAATTGATAGTTTTAAAAAAGAAATAACTTTTAATTATTCTGTACATCCAACTTCTTTTGCTGTAAATGGCGATGGGTTTTTTATAGCTTTGGGAAAGTGGTGGAATGATGGTGCAGAACAGAACGGAACAATAGTCGAAATAAAGCGTGATTAATATCATTTGAATTTTAAAACAAATCTTAATATTTATAATTTGTGCTCAATTTGACACAAGCATAAAATAAAACCGAGGTGAAAAAGGTGAAGCGTTTTAAAAAGGTTTATATCGAAATTTCAAATATTTGCAATCTTTCCTGCTCGTTTTGTCCCAAAACAAGCAGAAGTCCAAAGCAAATGACTTTGGAAGAATTTAAAACCGTTATTAAAAAAGTTTCGCCCTTGACCGATTATGTTTATTTTCACCTTTTGGGTGAGCCGCTTTTGCACCCCAACCTTTCCGATTTTTTAAAAATTTGTGAAAGTGAAAATTTAAAGGTTATAATCACCACCAACGGCACACTTTTAAAACGGCAAAAGGATGTTTTAATAAATTCGAAAAGCCATTATAAAACGGTAATTTCGCTTCATTCGTTTGAAGCAAACGATGGTGTTGATTTTGATAAATATATTGATGACTGCCTTGATTACGCAAAATGTGCCAAATGTGATAAAACCGTTGTTTTTCGGCTTTGGAACAACGGCGGTAAAGATTTATTAAACCAAAACATTTTTGAAAAAATTGAAAAAATTTACCCAAAGCCGTGGTGTGACACACGCGGTGGCAAAAAAATTACAGAAAACCTTTATTTGCAGTTTGGTGACAAGTTCGACTGGCCCGATTTAAACGCCAAAACTGAAAATAACACCGCCTTTTGTTACGGGCTTCGTGATCAAATCGGCATTTTGGCGGATGGCACAGTTGTGCCCTGCTGTTTAGATAATAACGGCAGCATAAACCTTGGTAACATTTTTGAAAACGATTTAAAAGACATTATAAATTCTCAAAAAGCATTAGACATTTATAATGGTTTTTCAAGCCGAAAAGCCGTAGAAGAACTTTGTAGAAAATGCAGTTTTGCAAGAAAATTTTAAAACCCGTTTATCACTTGGATAAACGGGTTTTATTTTATTCGTCGTCTTCATCATCTTCGTCATCGGTCGGAATAACCTCAACGCCGATGCGTTCAATACGGAAACCGTCCGCCGAGAGAACCTTGATTATAAGGTTGTCAAAAGTGAACTGACTACCCTCTTCACACTCGCCGTCAAGCATGGTAAGTGTCCAACCTCCAACTGTTGCGCTATCGTTTTCAAAACTTTCTTCATCTTCAATATCAATATCGAATTCATCAAAAAAGTCATAAACACGCATATCGCCGTCGGCTTCGTAAAGGTTTTCGTCCACTTCAACAAATTCGCGTTCGATTTCGTCGCCCTCGTCCCAAATTTCGCCAACAAGTTGTTCCATAACATCCTCAAGCGTTACAATACCCATTGTGCCGCCGTATTCGTCCAAAACAACTACCATATGGCATTTGTTTTCACGCATTTTATCAAGCACATCTGGAAGCGGCATTGTTTTGTGAACATAAGTCACAGGTAACAAAAGTTCACGAATATTAACCTTTTTACTCTCAACATAGGCCTTGTAAAAATGGTTTAAGTGAAGCACACCGATTATATTGTCGGCATTGTCTTCAAACACGGGAAGTCGTGAAAATGTTGTTTCCAAGCATTTTTTAATATTAACTTCATAAGGGTCACGAATGTCAAGCGCTTCTAAATCAACACGATGGGTTATAATTTCATAAGCCAAAACTTCGTCAAAATCAAGCGCATTTTGTAAAAGGTCGCATTGTTCTTCATCCAAAACGCCCTCATCTTCAACAATGTCGATAATGTTTTCAAGATCATCTTCAGACACGGCGTCGGCATCGCTGACATTTGACTGCCAAAGTTTTGACACCAAATTAACAAATGCCACAATAAAGATGTTAAGCGGTTTTAAAATGAAAGATAAAACATAAATTGGCACTGCGGCGATTATGCAATACCCCTCAGGTAGCTGCTTTGCCAAAACCTTTGGTATGATTTCGCCAAAGGTAAGCACTAAAAGTGTGGTTGCAAGGGTTGAAACCCAAGCGTAATCATCACTTTTAAAAATATCCACAACAATTACGGTTGCAAGGGCAGAAATTGCCATATTAGCAATGTTGTTGCCAATTAAAACGGTGCTTAAATAATCATCATAATTATCTAAAATTTTAACCGCAGTAAAGTGTGCCAAAGAACCGTTTTGCTTTTGGCGGTTTTTAAGGCGAATTGCATTTGCCGAAGAAAACGCAGTTTCGGCGGCAGAGAAAAATGCACCAACAAACAAAAGCAAAAAAATTGGAATAAGTAAATATAAATTATTCATTGTCGGCACCCCCTATGTCATCCTCGTCATAGATTTCGCCAACAAGCTCCTCTAAAATATCCTCAACCGAAATTATACCTATAACCTGACCGTCTTCACCGCGAACAAAACTTAAATTGCGGCGGTGTTCGCTCATTTCGCGCAAAACATCGTCAATGGCTTCGTTATAATCAACATAGAAAGGATAGTCGATTAAACTTGCTAAAATAACCTTGCTTTTTTGCTTCATATACGCCTTTAAAAAACGGCGAATTTGCAAAATGCCCTTTATCCTGCCTGTACGGTCGATAATAGGTATTCTTGAATGTTTGGAATTTTTAACTATTTTTAAAATTTCATTGGTTTTAAGTGCAGTTGAAATTTTAAGCACATCATCCCAACAAACCATAACATCTTCAGCAGTTTTGTTAGCAAAACGAAGCGCCGATTTTACAAGTTCGCCCTTGTCTTCATCAAAGCCATCTTCAACCGAAATGTTTTCAACAATGTCGTTAAGTTCTTCTTCGGTAAAGGTTTCAAGAGATTCGGTATGCTTTTTAAAGGGAAGCGACACTAAATCGGTTAGCCCTGTAAACGCCAAAGAAATTGGCTTTAAAATTGTCATTAAGGCAATTAAGGGGGCACTTGCTATTTCGGAAAATTTTTCGTTGCAGGAAAGCGCAAAGCTTTTTGGAAGCATTTCGCCCAAAATAAAAATTACCACCGTTGTAACCGCAGTTGCAACAGTAACCCACCCCGCACCAAACTGCAAGGTAATTGCAGCGGCAAGTGTACCGCTGGCGATGTTAACAATATTATTACCGATAAGTAAAACCGAAAGTGCCTCGTCAAAATTGTCTAAAATTTTAAGCACCCTTTTTGCCGAGCGCTCACCTTTTGACGCCTTGCTTATCATATGGATTTTATTAACTGATGATAATGCCATTTCAGTGCCCGAAAAATAAGCACTTAAAAAAATTAAAATTGCGAAAAGAATTATATTCCCCGCAGGACTGTCGTCCACAAAAACCAACTCCTATTTTTAAAAATTTTTGGTAGCATATATTATACTATAACTAACAGAATTTGTCAAATTTATTGACACTTAAAAGTTATATTGATATAATTTATTTGAAAATTTCGCTAAATTCTGCGCTTTGGCGCATTGATACATAATCATCCCCGCTAATTACTATATGGTCAAGCAGGGTTGTGCCAAGTGTTTCAATAGTTTCTTTTAATTTTATTGTCATTTCAATGTCGCGGTTGCTTGGCACAGCGCTTGTAGCAACATGGTTATGTGATACAATAACAACCGATGCATTGCGCTTTATAACGGTTGCCGCAACATCCCTTAAAGCTATTTCAACCGTATCGGGTGTGCCTTCAGCCAAAATATCAAAGCCCAATAGCTTACCCTTAGTATCAAGAGATGTTATTGCAAAAGCCTCATTTTTGCGGCCCATATATTTTCTCATTAAAAAACGGCCAAGCTCATCAATATTTTCAAAAACACTGCCCGCTTTAAATTTATCATCTTGATAACGCCTTGCCAAAGGCATTATTGTTTTAATAAGCGTTGCTGCATTTTCGGTCATACCTTTAACACTCTTTAATTCTTCAATATCTGCTTCAAGCACAGCCGTAACAGAACCGAATTTATTCAAAAGCTCGTGCGCTATTGGATTTGTATCTCGCCTTGGGATGCCGTAAAAAAGCAAAACTTCTAATAATCTGTGATCGCTCATTTTATCAATGTTGCCTTGCTCAATCATTTCGCGGCGCATTCTTTGGCGATGACCTTTATGTATATTGTCATTGTTTTGCATTTTTCACACCCCTTTCCTAAAATTTAATTATATAATACATTTCAAATTATTTCAAGGAGTTATAATGAAAGAATTTATAATCACCAAAAATGATGCTAACCAGCGGCTTGATAAATTCATTACAAAAGCGTGTCCCACTTTACCGACTGCGCTTATGTTTAAATACATACGCACAAAACGAATTAAAGTAAACGGCAAACGTGCCGAAATTAGCACGCGGCTAAATGTTGGTGACTGTGTTGCCGCTTATATAAACGACGAATTTTTTACCCCCGCCCAACCAAAATATGACTTTTTGTCGGCCCCTGTAAAACTTGACATAGTTTATGAAGATGAAAATATAATTTTAGTAAACAAAAAACAGGGTTTACTTGTTCACCCCGACAAAAACGAATATGGTGACACACTTATCGCCCGTATTCAGCACTATTTATACGATAAAGGCGAATACAACCCCGATGATGAGCATTCTTTCCGCCCCGCCCTTGCCAACCGTATTGACCGCAATACCGCAGGTATTGTTATTGCAGCCAAAAATGCCGAAGCACTTCGCATTTTGTGTGACAAAATTAAATACCGCGAAATAAGTAAGCAATACTTAACGGTTGTTCACGGCACACCAAAACAAAAAACCGCCACCCTTACGGGTTATCTTGAAAAAAACGAAGACAAAAACAAGGTTTATCTTTCAAAACATAAAACCGATAATAACCTGACTATTGTCACAAAATACACCCTTTTAGCAACAAAAAACAACCTTTCACTTTTAGAGGTTGATTTACTGACCGGTCGCACCCACCAAATACGCGCCCACATGGCATCGATAGGTCACGCAATTTTGGGCGACGGTAAATATGGCAAATTAAAAGAAGACAAAAAACTTGGCTTTAATAAACAAGCCCTTTGTTCATATAAATTGAACTTTGATTTTAAAACCGATGCAGGCGCACTTGAATATTTAAAAGGTAAAACCTTTAAACTTTCAAATGTTTGGTTTGTAGATGAACTTTTCCCGAATACAAAATATTAAAAAGGACACGGTTTTCACCCGTGTCCTTTAAATTTTATCATTTAGTCATCAATTTCCTTTGCGGTAGCAGTTGCGAAAATTTCTTCAACCTCACTTGATGGTGCTTTAGTAAGAAGTGTTGCAACTACGGCCGAAATACCACCTGCAACAAAGCCGGGCAAAATTTCGTAAATTCCGGTGGGTGAAACAACAGCAGGGATAATTGTGTTTGTGAAAAGCAACAACCACGCAATATCAACCACTGCGCCAACAATAATACCTGTACATGCGCCAACATAATTAAATCGACGCCAGAAAAGTGAAAGAATTACTACCGGACCGAAAGCTGCGCCAAAAAGTCCCCAAGCATTTTCAACCATTGCCATAATGCTGTTTGACCAACTATTTGCATCATTGATACCATCAGCCGCAATGCTGAAAGCAACAACCGAAACAACTAAAACAACCAAACGGCCAATCCACATAACCTCTTTGTCACTTGCCTTGTTTTGACGGAAAAGTGGCTTGTAAAGGTCACTTGTAAATGATGAAGACGCAACCAAAAGTTGTGAGTCTGCAGTAGACATTGCGGCCGCGATAATAGCTGCAAGAAGAATACCCGCAATAAAGCCGGGGAATATTTTTTGAACAATGCTTATAAAGATATTTTGTTGTGCGCCGGCGGGCAAAAGTGTTTCAGCAAGTGAAGTACCATCGCCAAAAATGTAAGTTCTGGCCAAAATGGCAATAGCAATGGCAGCACCCAAAGTAAGAACAACCCATATAATTGCAACTGTTGCGGCTTTTTTCATCATTGATGGCTTTTCAATAGACATAAAACGAACAACTATATGAGGCATACCAAAATAGCCAAGTCCCCATGAAAGACCTGTCACAATATCACGCCAATCAGCCGCAAACGGATTTGTACCGAAAGGAGTTATACCTTCGGCAAAAGCGCCCGAAAAAGCAGAATTAAATTCACCTGTTGCCATAACTATCGGAACAGCAAGTAATGCCACAAGCATTAAAATCCCTTGGAAAAAGTCGGTCCAACAAACCGCCTTATAACCACCAAGAAAAGTGTAAACCAAAATAAGTGTTGCAAAAATGGCAAGCGCAAGCATTTCCTTGCCGACAAACCACGGTATAACTGCACACATAACATTTTTTCCCGCAACAAAAGCTGAGGAAACATAAACCGTAAAGCTTACCAAAAAGATAATTGCACAAACAATTTTTAACACAGGGCTTTTAGTAGCAAAACGATTGGTGAGATATTGCGGAAGAGTGATAGCATCAGCCGAAGCGCGTGAAAAACGTCTTAAACGCTTTGCAACCAAAATCCAGTTAGCGGCGGTACCCAAAGCAAGACCGATACCAATCCAAACCTTGCCCATACCAAAAGCCAAAATACTTCCCGGGAAACCCATTAAAAGCCAACCCGACATATCAGAAGCTTGAGCGCTCATTGCGGTTACCCATGGACCCATTGAACGTCCGCCTAAAAAGTATTCTTTTTCACCTTGGTTTTTTGAATGTAAAAAGAAAAATAATCCAACTCCAAGCATTAAGGCAAAATAAAGTGAAAATGCCAATAATTCCATTATTTATCGCGTCCTTTGAAATTTTAAAAATATTTATACTAGTATATCATATAACTTTTGAAAAATCAATAATTATTCACTTTTCGCGTTAAATCGGCAAAGTTAGAGGTGAAATGCATAAAAAGTTGCAATTTTTTAAAATTTTCGCACTTTTTATGATTTTTTGTCGAATATGTTGCATTTTATTTTTACGATGATATAATAACCTTAATATATTAAAACCTCAACTTTTCGGAAGGTGGATTTATGCCAAGTACAAAGTATACCAAAAATCAAATTTTGTATATTATAGAAGCCACTTTAGAATATTTTATTTCAGTAATTGTTGCGGGATCATACCTTGCAACCCTTACCACGCAGCTTGGTTTTTCAGACAGCTTGACGGGTATTTTATCCTCAATTATTTCATTTGGTAGTTTTTTCCAGATATTTTCAATGTTTATCCGCCGCAGTAAAATGAAGCGTTTTGTGGTAATTTTCAGCGTTGTTAATCAGCTACTTTTTGCGCTTTTATACGTTGTACCGTTTTTTAATTTTTCAACAATCACCAAACAAATTATTTTTATAGTTATAATTCTTACCGCTTACTTTGTCTATAACATTACCAACCCCCAAAAAATCAATTGGATGATGTCACTTGTTGATGACGGCATTCGTGGCCGTTTTACCGCCAATAAAGAAATTGTATCTTTGCTGGGTGGTATAGGTTTTACCTTTTTAATGGGCAACATTGTTGACTATTTTAAAGAAAACGGCGAAATTAAAACCGCATTTGTTATTTGCGGCGCAACTATTTTTATATTAATGGTAGCGCATAGTCTTTCTATGCTCTTTACTGACGAGGCAGAGCATACAACCCCCACGCAAAAGAAAAAGCTATTTTCACAAATTGGTGAAACCTTTAAAAATAAAGACGTTCAAAAAATTACACTGTTGTTTGTGCTTTGGTGCATTGCAAAAGGTATTGCCGAACCTTTTAACGCGGTTTATATGATTAAAGAACTTGATTTTAGTTTAACCTTTATTTCGGTGCTTGGCATAATGCAAGCTATCATTCGTGCGTTATGCTCGCGCCCTTTGGGTAACTATGCCGATAAAAATTCGTTTGCTAAAATGCTTCGCATTTGTTTTATATTTACTACTTTAAGCTTTGTTGCAGTAGCGGTTAAGTCGGATCGTAGCCATGTCGTTCTGTGAGCCAA
>JAZSNW010000034.1:0-4411 GCA_045536615.1 Acutalibacteraceae bacterium
AAGAAGATATCTCCGTTTTCGTGAGAACCACGCATTACGGGGTGGTCAGGATTGAGAGCGCGACGACGGAAATCAGCAACAGCGTCCATATCGCACATTTCTTTAAGGTCTTCATAATCCCAAACTTGAATCTTTTGGATTTCGTGAGAAGTTCTAAAACCGTCAAAGAAGTTGATGAAAGGAACGCGGCTCTTGATAGTAGCAAGGTGAGCTACAGCGCCAAGGTCCATAACTTCCTGAGTGTTGGTTTCAGCGAGCATTGCGAAACCTGTCTGACGGCAGGCATAAACGTCTGAATGGTCACCGAAAATGTTAAGAGCGTGAGAAGCCACACAACGTGCTGATACATGGAACACGCTGGGGAGTAACTCACCGGCAATTTTGTACATATTGGGTATCATAAGTAAGAGACCCTGTGAAGCGGTATATGTGGTGGTAAGAGCACCGGCATTAAGTGAGCCGTGAACAGTACCTGCAGCACCAGCTTCTGACTGCATTTCGGAAACCTTTACGGTTGTGCCGAAAATGTTTTTAACGCCTTGGGCAGACCATTGGTCAACATAGTCAGCCATAGGGCTGGACGGGGTAATTGGGTAAATACCGGCAACTTCTGTGAAAGCATAAGACACATAAGCAGCGGCGTTATTACCGTCCATAGTTTTGAACTTTCTGGCCATTGAAAATTCCTCCTAAAAAAATTTAATGAGAGTCGAATTAAAAAATATTCTCATACGAAGTTATTATAACATTTAATTTTGCGCTTGTAAATAGGAAAATATATATAAATATATAATATATATTAAATATTCGGGGTGATTTTGAAAAATTTTTAATTTTTTTAAAAAAGTGCTTGACAAAGTGAAATGTATGTGGTAATATAGCAAAGTCGCCTGAGGCGATACACAGTTGGTGTTGATTGCGGCGAGGGTCCACCCGTTCCCATACCGAACACGGAAGTTAAGTTCGCTTGCGCCGAAGATACTTGGCGGGAAGCTGCCCGGGAAAATAGGTAGATGCCAACACAAAGAGATGTGACTTATGGTCACATCTCTTTTTTATTGCTTAAAATGGCGGTCGCAAAGCGGCCGCCATTCTTTTATCAAGTTAAAACAGTTTTTCAACCTTAAAATCGTTTTCTCCAAACATATACATATATCCGTTCACATATACACCGCGTTGAAGTTCTGCTTCGCCATTAAGAGAAACGTTTGCAACTTCAACAAGATTATATCCGTCAAAGTGAAGAACAATATATCGCTGGCGTTGGCTGTCAGTTGAATTGTACATCTGCACACCAAGCCCGATAAGCTGATTTTCGCGGTCAATGTAGTATGATTTATATACGGTGGAATAGTAAGCAGCAAAAATTTCGTACTTGCAAAAGCCTGTAACACCGTCATTGGTTTCTTCATAAATTTCAACCTTAAAGGTGTTCCAATTTGCTCTGCCTATACCGAGAAGTTTACCATTTCCAAAATCCACAAGAGATGTAGAGAAACCTTCAATTGTGCCGGTATCCTTGTAGGTAATGTTATCTAAATCGGTAAGGTCAAAGAAGAATACAGGGTCAGACGTTTCAATTGAGGTGCAAACATAGGCGGTGTTTTTATCAAAGCGGACCGATTGCACTTCTTCATGAGGTGGTGCAAAATCTTCTACCTTGGCAATCACCTTAAAATTTTTCAAGTCCACACAGTAAAGACTAGCATTGGATTGGCCGGTAGCAGTCACCAAAATATCCGCAGATACGTTTTCGCCGTCATGGTATGAGTTTTCTCGAATTGTGGTGGCGTTTGTTGTCGTTACAACTCTTAAAATACCTTCATATTCGTCCATACTCCATTGGTCTTTCACATAGCCGCGAACGGTTACCGAGCCCTTTTTTTCAAAACTGTTTCCGCCATAGCTAAGGCAAGAAATTTCGGTCATAGAATTGCGTATTTTATCATCATTATCATCCTTTTTCACATCGGCAAAAACATGAGTTAGGAAGATATGTTCTTTTGAAACATACACATCCTCGGAATATGATAAAAATGCCGCAGTACCTTCAAGATTTAATGATTTCTCATCTAATTTCATTACGGTGGTGTAGCGGGTACTGTTAATTTCATCAGGAGAAATAATACCGCTTGCGGGGATGGTCTTCATACCGTCGCCGGTATTAATTTGCGGCAAAAATGTACTTTGGTTGCCAAAATCGATATCTTTCTTATTGAAAACAAATTCGGTGAGCAAGAGAAGTTTTCCGTCGGTCAGACGCGAAGACATATAACTGCCAGTAATCTCTATGCGGTTTTTCTCAACTATTTTTTCGGGGTGGCTCACATCAAGTGCAACAACGCCCACGCAAAGCTGTTTGTTTTCAGTATAAAACTGTGTAATTACAGTTGCGGTTTTACAGTCTTTAGATAAATAAAACTCCCACTTGTTTAAATAATAGTCTTTATTGGTGTAAAGGTCAATGTGTCCAAGCTCTTTGGAATTTAGCCCTTCAATAGAAAACACACGCAAGGTTTGATTATCTAAATAATAAATATGCTTGTCACTGCGCTTAATACGGTCTGCTTCGGTGATTCCTTCAACTTGGTTATCTGTTACTTCTGCGTAAGTGTCACCTGTGTTTTCGGATAGGTTGTTGGTCACATCCTCTACAACTGTATTCATTTCAAATTCCAGTTCAGCATCATATAGCTCTTCATCTATTTTAATCATATCAAAGCCAAAGAAATCGGATATATTTTCCTTTAAAATTTCAAAATTGTTATTGTGCTTTGGCTTTTCAACGGTTAATACGTTTAGTTTTTGAATAATCGGGTAGTACTCACTGTCCGAATAGCGTGACACATCAGGCAAATTGCTGTTAAAGGGCATAAACAACCATAGGTTGCACAACACAAGCGCAAAGCAGGCCGCAGCCGCGATTATCGAAAAGGTGATTCGTTTTTTGTTTATATTTATAATTTTTGCATTGGGGTTTGATTCTTCAAGAAATTTATCGTCTGTAAGATTTAAGTCTTTAAACCAGTTTTCTTTTTTCATACAGTTATCCCTTCCTTTTTAAGATAATCTTTAAAACGGTTTCGTGTTCTATGTAAAATAACGCTGACGTGACTTTCAGACATACCCATTTTTTTGGCAATTTCCTGCACACTTAAAGCGTACCAATAACGGCGCAAAAAGATTATGCGGGCGCGACTGTCCAAGCTTTCTAAAAATTCGTTTATAAGCTTTTTTAAAATAACCTCGTCCTCGATTGAAAATTCACCGTTTGGAATGCATTCATAATATTCCTCAATAGCGCTTTCAAGGTCGGAATTTCGTTTTTGCGCTTTATTGTAGCTGTAACGGTCAAGCGCGAGGTTTCGTGTAATGCGCCCAAAAAAGTACTGCAGTTTATTTGGCTTTTCGGGCGGTATGGTACGCCAAGCATTGTGCCAGGTATCGTTTACACATTCGTCACTGTCATTAGTTGAACGAAGAATATTATAGGCAATTGTACGGCAATATTTGCCGTATTTTTTGTTGGATTCTTCAATTGCTGCTTCATCGCGTTTCCAAAACAGTTCTATTATTTTACTGTCTTCCATTACGTCACATCCTTTGCGTAAGTTTCAAGGCCTTTCACCTTAATAGAAGAAAAATAAAACCAAAATCTTACAAAAGATAAATATTTTTAATTTTGATAACTAACCTTATTTTAAAGAAACATAAAAAGCCCATAACTTTTTAGTTACAGGCCTTCATCATCGTGCGTTTTTGGTTGTTGGGTGGGTTGATGTTCCTATAACATCACCATAAATATTTTCCTATTTTGTATTATAGCATAGATTTGTAACTTTTACTACATTTTTTTATAATTGAAAAAATTATATATGTGTGTTAGAATAACCTTTAAAGGAAGTGAAGAAATGTCACGAACAATTGCGGCTATTGCAACCCCTTTGGGGGATGGGTCAATAGGTGTTATAAGAATTTCGGGCGATGATGCCATTACCGTTGCCGACAAGGTTTTTAAAAGTATGTCGGGCAAAAAACTTGCTGACTTAAAAGGGTATTCCGCCCTTTATGGCAACATTGTTGAAAATGATAAGGTTTTAGATGATGCGGTTGCCCTTGTTTTTAAAAATCCCCAAAGTTATACGGGTGAAGATGTTGTTGAAATTTCGGTGCACGGTGGTCGTTTAATGCTTAAAGCGGTGCTTCGCGCAGTGCTTAATAACGGTGCTTTTCCTGCCGAGCCGGGCGAATTTACAAAACGCGCCTTTTTAAACGGTAAGTTAGATTTAACCAAAGCCGAAAGCATTATGGGGCTTATTAGTGCCCAAAGCGATGCCGAACTCAGACTATCACGCGCGGCGCATATCGGTAAGGTTTCGGAAAAAATTGATAAAATTGAAGCCGATTTGGT
>JAZSNW010000119.1:0-5045 GCA_045536615.1 Acutalibacteraceae bacterium
TTAAAAACCAAATACAAAACGGTATTGAGGTTAAAAATGTCAATATATCAGCAAGCGATTGGCTTATGATAACGCCGTCCAAATTGAAGAAATATGGCAAAATTAAAATAAGCGGTATAAAATAAATTCCTTGTCTGCAACTTGCCAAAAAGGTTGCGCCCTTTACAAAACCCAGCGACTGATACATCATATTAACATAGGACGAAAAGCCCAAAAATGGCAAAGCAATGCTGTAAAAGCTCAACATTTTGGCGGCAATTTTTATAACTTCAGGATTATCGGCGCCAAAAATGTTTATAACCTGATTTGGTGCTACCGCACAGGCAACAGCACCAAGACAAGAAACCGTGCTGCCAAAAATTGTTGCAATGGCAAATGCTTTTTTAACACGGTCATATTTTTTTGCGCCAAAGTTATATCCCGCAATGGGTTGGAAACCCTGCCCAACACCCAACACGATGGAACGGATAAGCATATAAATTTTATTAGCAAGACTTATTGCCGCTACCGCTGCGTCGCCATAAATTTTGGCTTGTCCGTTTAAAAGGGTGGTTGCCACACTGCCAAGCCCCTGTCTAAATACCGTTGGTGCGCCAATTTTCAAAATAAGCCAATAATCTTTAATATCGTGGCTTATATATTTTATCGATAGTTTAACAACGCCTTTATTAAGCACATAAAAACCAATGGCAAGAGAAAAACTTATAACTTGGCTTAAAGCCGTTGCCAATGCGGCACCCTTTACACCAAGATTAAAAGTAAAAATAAAAATTGGGTCAAGTGCCATATTTATAAGACCGCCCGCAATACCAACAAGCATTGAATAGGTTGCTCTTCCCTCTGCCCTTAAAAGCGGCCCCGTTACATAAGAGGTGCACATAAGCGGTGCGGCAATTAAAATAACCGTAGCATAGTCACGCGCATAGGGTAAAATAGTTTCGGTAGCACCTATAATTCTTAAAATTGGGTTTAAAAACGAAAAGCAAATAACCGAAATTAAAAGCCCCAACAAAAGCCCCATTAAAATACCGCTTGAAGCGATTTTGTTGGCATTTTTATTGTCTTTTTTACCCAGACTTATGGAAACGATACTGCCTGTCCCCATTGCAACCCCAAAACCAACCGCCTGAATAAGCGACTGTATAGAAAAAACTATACCAACGCCACCGATTGCACTGTCGCCTAAACTTGTAACAAAATAGGTGTCGGTCATATTGTAAATTGAGGTTAAAAGCATATTTATAACTGTCGGAAGCGACAGTGATACCAAAAGCCGCATTATCGGCGTTTCGGTCATTTTTTTATGCTGTAATTCACTGTTTACCATTTTATTCACCGATATATGTAAAGCGCTTAAAGGTTTTACCATCGCGGGTGATTTCCTCATCCCACATTGAAAGCGGTCTTACCCAAATTTCTTTTTCACCGTAAAGCGCCCTGTAAACTACCATTTTTTCCATTGTTTCGCTGTGGTTGGCAACAGCTATTACCTCATATTCATTGCCTTTAAAATGGCGATATTTTCCAAGCTTCATTTTTATCTTCCTTTAAGTAAAGCCGCCCAAATGGACGGCTTTTAATTAGTCGTTACATCTACAACGTGCAAAAAGTGCTGTAAATATTGCGGCAAGCAGTAAAACTATACCAAAAATTACGATAGCTACAATATTTTCAACTACAAAGCCCGAGAAAAACGAGCCGATTATTGCACCGATAACAAGTGCTACCACAAACAAGCTTATACCGATTATCCAAGCGGTAACCTTAGAGCGACAGCACATATTGCAGCAATTACTTCTGTTTTCTAACATACGTCTTCACCTTTAAAATATTATTGGTATTTAACCATTAACATTTTATGCAAAAGTGAAGCAGTTGTTACTTCATAAATTCATACATTGCACGGTAGCACATATAAACATCAAATTTGGCGGTTGTTTCAAAGGGTGCGTGCATTGATAAAACAGGCACGCCTAAATCAATAACATCAACACCCATATTTGCGATATATTGGGCAACTGTTCCGCCACCGCCCAAATCAACCTTGCCAAGTTCACCCGTTTGCCAAACTATGTCGGCTTTGTCCAAAAGCGCCAAAACTTCGGCAACATATTCTGCCGATGCATCCGAAGTGGCTGCCTTACCACGAGCACCTGTGTATTTGGTAACAACAACGCCATAATTTACAAAACTTGCGTTTTTGCGTTCCATAACATCGGGGAAGGTAGGGTCAAGTGCGGCATTAACATCGGCCGACAAGCACTTTGAATTGCGAAGTGCTACAGTAGCATCGCCACCCTGCATTTTTGCAAGGTCACCGATTATATAGCGCAAGAAATCAGACTCTAAGCCGGTGTTGCCGCTTGAGCCGATTTCTTCCTTATCGGCCAAAATTGCAACTGCGGTTTTTTGAGGATTTTCAACATTTAAGATTGCAGTAAGGGCAGGATATGCACAAACGCGGTCATCCTGACCATAACCGCCGATAAGTGACCTGTCAAAACCGATATCGCACGACTTAAATGCAGGCACCATTTCAAGTTCGGCCGACAAGAAGTCACCTTCGGTAATACCGTATTTTTCGTTTAAGAGTTTTAAAATGTTTAGCTTAACAAGCTCGCCGCCTTCGTCACTTTTGAAAGGATGGCTTCCAACCAAAACGTTAAGTTCTTCGCCCTTGATGCCCTCATTTAAAGTGCGCTTGCTTTGTTCGGCGGCTAAATGTGGCAACAAATCACCAATAACAAACTTGGGCTCATCTTCCTTTTCGCCAATTGAAACTTCAATAACTTCACCATTTCTTAAAGCGAAAACGCCGTGAAGTGCCAATGGGGTAACTGTCCATTGATATTTTTTAATGCCACCGTAATAGTGGGTTTTAAAAAGCGCCAAATCGCTGTCTTCATAAAGGGGGTTGGGTTTTAAATCAAGGCGGGGTGAGTCGATATGCGCGGCGGTAATGTTAACACCGCTTTCAACCTTTTCTTCACCGATAACCGCCAAGGCGATAGTTTTGCCGCGGTTGTTAAAATAAACCTTTGCACCCTTTTCATATTTTTTGCCAATTTCAAACAGCACAAAGCCCTTGCTTTCAGCCATTTTAACAGCTTCTTTAACGGCTTCACGCTCGGTTTTAGCGGCGTCTAAAAACGCTTTATAACCTTCGCAATAATTATCGGCTTTTTCTAAAACCTCATCACCTACAATAAGGCGACCGTTTTTTCTTTCCAAAAAAAGTTTGTTTTTTAAAGCTTTAATGTCACTCATAGCAAAATCTCCCTTAAAAGATTTGAAAACTCGTTATTAAAAGTTTGTTCATCTTTGTTGTTATATATTATAAAATCGCAATTTTTTATATAAAAATCATCCGTTTTACCTGCATTTATTCGAAGTAAAGCGGCATCTTTTGTTATATTATCACGCTTCATAATGCGGTCAAGCCGTATTTGACTATCACTTAAAACTGCAACCGTTTTAAAGCAAATTTCGTTTATCCCGCTTTCAAAAAGGGTCGGGGCATCTAAAAGGACATATTCCCCTTCAATTTCATTTAAAACAAGTTCTTTAATAAAAGGTAAAAGTGTTTTGTTTAAAAGTTGTGTGCTCATCCTGTCACAAAATGCTTTTTCAGCCAACACCTTGCGGTTTAAAGTGCCGTCAGCATTTAAAACATCTTTTCCAAAAGCGTTAATGACTGCATTTAACCCGTTTGTGCCTTTTTCTACGGCCTTTCTTGCCAAAATGTCACAGTCGATATGCTTTATAGAAAGATTTTTGCACACCTTTGCGACAGAGCTTTTACCCGCACCCGTCGGCCCTGTAAGTCCAATTATTTTTGTCATAGCTTAATCACCTTAAATGCGGCGGCGCGGATAAGTCGGTTATAAACCGCCAAGCCCACACCTTGTTTTTCAGGGGCGTGAATAAAGACATTTTCGGCACCGAATTTATCAACCTCGCGCAAAACCGAAAAGCAGGAATGTGCAAGAGTTAAAGTGTCGTTTTGGCTACCGTAAATCAGTTTTGGTATTTTTATATCTTCGCTTTCTTCCGCAAAACAAACTGCAACTGCATTTTGTTTTGTGTTAACTAAATCGGCAAAGTTTTCACCCTCCACCAAAAAGACGGTGGTTTTGGGGGCGTAATGCTTATACTTCATACCTGGGGACTCTGCCTTATCCCCTGCTTTAAGTTCATTTAAAACTGCGTCGGCAATTTCTAAATTAGGCAAAAACTCAAGTAACTGCTCATAGGTAACGGCGCCCGGACGAAGTAAAATCGGTGTTTCACCAACAAGGGTAATAACGGTAGATTCAACACCTAAGTCGCAGTCGTCACCCATTAAAACGGCGTCGATTTCACCGTCCAAATCATTCACAACGTGGGCAGCACTAGTGGGGCTTGGTTTGCCCGAAATATTTGCCGACGGGGCGGCAAGGGGTAAACCGCTAACCCTAATCACATCGAGCGCAACGGGGTTTGACGGCATTCTGACAGCAACTGTCGTAAGCCCTGCCGAAACACTTTCGGCAACCTTTTCGGTGCGGTGAAGCACCATTGTCAGTGCACCGGGCCAAAATTTTTCCGCCAAGATATAGGCAGTTTCGGGTATATCTTCGGCAATGTCTTTCAGCATTTCCATATCGCTTATATGAACGATAAGCGGGTTGTCCTGCGGTCTGCCCTTTGCCTCGAACACTTTTTTTATGGCGTTATCATCATAAGCACTTGCAGCAAGACCATAAACCGTTTCGGTGGGCATACCAACCACACCGCCGTTTTTTAAAATTTCGGCAGCGGTGTTAATGCTTTTATCATATTCACTTTTCGCAACATTTAAGCGAAGTGTTTTCATTAGTTTTCTTCATCTGCCTTTAAAGCTTCGGTGCGGTAATGGGTTATAAGTGCATCTACAACCTCATCAATATCACCGTTTAAAATTTGGTCTAATTTATAAAGGGTAAGACCTATTCTATGGTCGGTTACACGACCTTGGGGATAGTTATAGGTTCTGATTCTTTCACTTCTGTCGCCTGTACCAACCT
>JAZSNW010000031.1:0-25239 GCA_045536615.1 Acutalibacteraceae bacterium
AAAGTAACATTCCTTGGTCTGTTAACGAAAAATTATTATCATTTAAAACCCCTAAACCGTTTTGGGCAAAAAGCCCACATTTTTTAATGGCTTTTGGGGATAAAGTGTCGGTTTTCATGCCGTCTTTAAGGCGAAGAGCAAGCATAATTTGCTCCCCTAAATCACCGCCGTCACCATCGGGAATGGGTGTGTTGCCCTTTATAAAAGCTTTCAAATCGCGCGGGTAATAAAAGCGTTTGCCATTTAAAAACGAATGGGCTGATGGGCCAAGCCCCAAATATTCTTTGCATTGCCAATACTTCAAATTATGTTGGCTTTTACAACCGTTTTTGGCAAAATTTGAAATTTCATAATGGCAAAAACCCACTTTTTCAAGGTGTTGGCACATAAATAAATATTGGTCGCAAACCTTGTCATCATCGGGCAAATTAAGGGTGTTTTGTGTTTTAAAAAACTTTGTGTTTTCTTCAATTTTTAAAATATAAGCCGAAATATGTTCTGGGTTTAAAGCAACAATAAAATCAAGCGATTTTTTAAAGGTTTCACAGCTACTGTTTGGTAACCCCAACATTAAATCAAGCGAAATGTTATTAAACCCAAGCTCTCTTGCAACCCTAACGGCATTAACTGTTTCACTTGCGGTGTGACGACGCCCAAGGGTTAAAAGTTCGTTATCGTCACCGCTTTGTGCACCAATAGAAATGCGGTTAACCCCCGCCGTTTTTGCGTTTTGCAAAATTTCCAAAACATTGTCGGCAGGGTTTAATTCAAGGGTGATTTCGGCATTATCCAAAACTTTAAAATTATCATAAACTGCATTTAAAAGTGGCACTAAACGGTGGTTTAAAAGTGACGGTGTACCGCCACCAAGGTAAATAGTATCAATGGGACGGTTTATTTTGCCGCCCCATTGTTTTATTTCTCTTATAAGTGCAGTTAAATAACTGTCTAAAAGTTCCTCATTTGTAAAAGCCGAATAAAAATCGCAATAAGCGCATTTGCCATTACAAAAAGGGATGTGTAGGTATAAACCTAAATTAGTCAAGAATTTCACCCATTTGGTTGGGGCCAACTAATGCAGCGTTTGCTTCGTCGGTGTCGATATGCATTGCAAGTGCGTAAGAAGGACTTACACGGGCAATAACATCGCCGAAAACAAGTGAACGACCGTTGGTTTCAACCTTGACCGAAACGATTTGCTTATCGTTGATGCCGTACTTTTCAGCATCGGCAGGGGTCATGTGGATATGGCGCTTTGCAGCGATAACACCTTGTGCAAGTTCAACTTCACCCTTAGGGCCAACAATTTTACAAGCGCCGCTGCCTGCAACATCGCCCGATTCACGAATGGGGGCAGTAACACCGATAGCGCGTGCGTCGGTTAAAGAAAGCTCAACCTGTGTATCGGGGCGAACAGGACCTAAAATAGATGCCTTTAATGAAGATTTTGCACCAACAATGGTAACCTTTTCTTCACAAGCAAATTGACCGGGTTGTGAAAGGTCTTTTTTAGGGGTAAGCTCGTATCCTTCGCCAAAAAGAACTTCTAAATCCTTTTGTGAAACATGAATGTGACGAGCAGAAATTTCAACTAATACTTCTTTTTTCATTATTAAAACTCCTTAAAGTTATTTCTTTGCCTTTATTTTAACATATTTTAAATATAATTCAAGAGGTTTGTGGGAATTTTTATAAATTGGGGGTTTATCGGTTACTACATCGATGGTTTTGCATAAAAATGACCGCCGACTGCAATTTTGACGGCGGTCTGACGGCGAACTTGCGTTCGCCGCATTTAAAATTTAGAAATTTACAACAATATCGGTTTCGTCGGTCAGCATTGATACAGGTATGCGATAACCGTCAAGAGTCTTGCCGTTGACTGTACAAACAGGACTCTTACCACGGCTTCCGTCGGGATTGTTGACTGTGATATGCAACCTCTTACCGCGGAAGGTTTTATCAATCTTAATGCTCTTCCATTCGGACGGAAGTGCGGGACAAATATCGATATAATCAATTCCGGGACGCATTCCGCAGATACCCTCAACACAGCCAACCATAACGGTAGATGCTGTACCGGTGAGCCAGTGAACGTGTGACCTACCTGCAAAGGGCGAGCCCTTGCTTTCGGTAAACTGGCCGTGAATGTACGGCTCAAGCACACGGATTTCTGCCTTATCATTCATATAAGCAGGTGAAGATTCGCAGAAATATTCATACGCGCGGTCTCCGTGGCCCATAAGTGCTTCGGCGAGTATAAGCCAGCCCTGTGGCTGTGAGAAAATACCGCCATTTTCTTTTGTGTATGGGTTAAAGAGCGCCATTAAGGCACCGCTGAAGAAATGCTTTTCATAAGGCGGATACAGAAGTGATACACCGTAAGGAGTGTTAAGAATTTCGTGCACCTTCTCGAGCGATATCTCTGCCTGTTCCTTTGTTGAAATGCCCGAAATTACACCCCAAGACTGCGGATTGAGCCACATGTTAGCTTCAATATCGGTGCGAGCGCCAACAAGCACACCGTCCTCACGGATGCCTCTTATAAAGCGGTCCTCGTTCCAGCAGTTATTCTGAATAATATCGTAAAGCTCGCTCGCCTTTGCGCTTAAGAATTCAAAATAGTCGGCATCCTTCTTATATTCGGCAAAGCCCTTGAGAATATTCATTGCCATATAAAGTTGCATTGCAACGAAGGTTGATTCGCCCTTCTCGCCCATTCTAAGACAGTCGTTCCAGTCGGCATAAAGACCTGCGGGCATCTTGTGAGCGGCAAGATGATTTAGACTGAAATCAATAGCTCGTTTTAGGTGCTCATAAACCGTTCCCTCTTCCTTGTTTGCAAAGGGAATAACCTCGTCAAGATAGGCGGTATTACCCGTTTCTGCGATGTATTTATAAACTGTTGGGAAAAGCCACATAGCATCGTCCGCGCGGTAATGCGGATGACCGGTTTCCTTAACGTAAGATGCATCGTCGGGTGTATCCTCGTGACCTGCGTTATGGGTGTATTTAACAAGCGGTAGACCGGCACCGTTATTAACCTGTGCAGACAGCATAAATGTAAGCAAGGTTCTTGCTCTTTCGGGGTCAAGGTGGATAATACCCTGAATATCCTGAACGGTATCACGATAGCCGTAGCCGTTGCGCTGGCCACAGTATATAAGTGATGCTGCACGTGACCAAACGAATGTTATAAAGCACTGAAAAGCGTTCCAAGTGTTGAGCATTGCGTTAAACTTCTCATCAGGGGTTTCAACGCGGAAGTTATCCAACTTTTCGTGCCAATATTTCTTAAGCTCTGCAACCTCGCGCTCGACAACCGAAACGTCTTTGTATGATGCTAAAATCTCGGCCGCCTCATCGCGGTTTTTCTGACCGAGCGCAAACACAAACTCACGGCTTTCTCCAGGAGAAAGGGTGATAACAGTGTGAAGGGCACCACAAGGATTGGTGTTATAGCACATTGTGCCTGAGCATTTGCCGTTTTGAACAGCAGCAGGCTTGCCGTAACCGTTGTATAGTCCTAAAAAGGTCTTTTTGTCGCCGTCACAGCTGACAACAGGTGCACCCTCAAGACCGAAGAAACGATAATTTGCAATACTGCCGTTCAAAACCTCAACACAGTTTTCGTTAGAAACCATTGTAATACGGTTGTTGTCAAAATAGGTTTTGGGAATAAACTGCGAATACTGCAGGTTAACCTGGTCGGTTTCATAATCGCTTTCGGTTGTAAATTCGCAATAACCAAATACGGAAAGCTTTCTTTCGGTATTGCCGTTATTTTGCAGGCGAACACGCCAAACCTCATAGGTCTTGCCCATCGGCACGTAATATAAAACCTTTGACGTAATATCGCGGTAATCTGCCGTAATTTCGGTGTAAGCAGTACCGTGGCGGCATTCGTTTTTATATGTATCCAACGGTTTTCCGACAGGCTGCCAGGAAGCAGACCAAAAATCGCCGTCCTGCTCATCGCGAATATAAACGTATCTGCCCGGGTCGTCCGCGTCGTTAAAATGGTAACGCAGAATTCTACCCTTTGCTCCGCTTTTTTCAAAGCTGTAACCGCCTGCATTATTGGAAACAATAGCACCATATGCAGGGTCGCCAAGGTAGTTTACCCAAGGGCCCGGGGTTGCAGGATTTGTGATGACGTATTCACGATTTTTTTCATCAAAATGACCATATTGCATAATTACTTTTCCTTTGCTTAAATTTTTTGACTAATGGTTTTTGTACCCTTGAATTATACCATAAAAAAATTATAATTACAAGATTATGTTTTTAGCATTTCTGCCGTTTTTATATTGAAATTTAAATATATCTGTGATAGAATGAATATAAACCGAAAAAAGGGGAGAAAGAAATGAATTTTGAAAAATATATAGGCGGAATGACGCTTAGAGATAAGGTGTCACATCTTTTGTGTCCCGGAATTCGCGCCGCTTACCTCGAGAACTCTGACAGACGGGAATATTGTGATTATATTTTTGCGGATAAAACCATAAAGCCCGGTATTGTTTTTATGTTCCCTTCGGAGGGTGAAGCAATTTCAAAAACTATTGCTTCTTTGGAGGAACGCTTTGGATTTCCTTTGCTTGCCGCTATGGATTTTGAGTTAGACCCTTCAATTATAGGTGGAACGAGCATTGCCTCCGGTATGGCAATTTCGGCCACTAATGATACAACGCTTGCATATACAGCTGGTGAAAGCTGTGCGGTTGAGGGTGGACAATATGGTGCAAATTACGCCTTTGGTCCCGTTTTAGACCTCAATAAAAACCGTAGCAACCCTATTATAAACACTCGCTCGTGGGGTGATAATCCCGAGCAAACAATTCCGATGCTTACAAGCTTTGTAAAAGGTATGCAGGATAACGGCATGATTGCTACGGGCAAGCATTTTCCGGGTGACGGTATGGATGACCGCGACCAACACCTTTGCACAACTGTTAACAATCTTTCTAAAGAAGACTGGATGGAAAGCTACGGAAAGGTTTGGAAGAGTCTTATTGATAACGGAATAAAGTCTATAATGCCGGGCCACATTGCGCTTCCTTCGTTTGAGGAGGACGGCGAAATTCGACCTGCTACATTAAGCAAAAGTCTATTAACAGGACTTTTAAGAGAGAAATTGGGCTTCGAGGGAATTATTATGAGCGATGCCCTTAATATGGGCGGTATTTTGGGTGTTGCTGATGGCGAGGAATGCATAGTCGGTGCTGTAGAGGCGGGAGCCGATTCATTATTGTTTGTAAATTTCTTGGATGAAATGCCTAAGGTTGTCGATATGCTTGAAAATGCCGTAAAGTCTGGGCGCTTGACCGAAAAGCGGATTGACGAATCTATTTACAGAATTTGGAAGGCAAAAAAAGAATTAGGTCTTTTTGATGAGCATAAGAGAATTGTTCCAACTGAAGAACAACTCAAAAAATATAAAGAAACTTCCGAGGAAATCTGCAAAAAATCCATTACGGTATTTAGAAATAAAAATGGCGTACTTCCTCTTGATGAGAACAAAATAAAGAAGGTTATAAGCGTTGATATTTCGAATTGGAGCAGCTTTGAAAACCCATTGGATATTGAGCTTGAAAAGAATGGTATCGAGGTTTTAAGATACGGCGACCATACCGAAAACGGATTCTTTAAGTGGTTAGATGCACCTAAGGCGGATGCAATAATACTTAACTTCCATTACAACCCACAATGGGCAACGAGCAGTATCCGCCCGCAGGGCGAAAAGCTTCAAAAGGTATATGAATATATCTTTAAGCTCGATATGCCCACCATAGTTATAGCTCACGGAAGTCCGTATATCGGTTACGAATTCCCGCATGCTAAGACGGTGATCAATACATATACACTGATTGAAGCGGATGCAAAGCCACTTTACAATGTTATTTTCGGCAAGCAGGAAGCTTATGGCATATCTCCCGTTAAAATCGATTAAAAAAACAGGTATTCACAAACATTTGTGAATACCTGTTTTTTATACTTCTTTCATTATGGGAACGGTTAGCTTTGGCTGAGCTTTTTTGTTTAGCATTAGGTTAAATGGTGTATCGTAGGGAATGGATTTTTCCATTCCGCAAGTGGTATTAAAAAAACGGAACGGATGAATCCGTTCCCTACAAATTGGCAATTTAATTTTTGTAATGATTTTAAGATTTGTAATTGACTTTATATCGCTTATAATGTAAAATATTTATAATAATATTATATTAAAGTTAGGGTGTTTAAAATGAAACCTGTTTACAAGCGTGTGCTTTTAAAATTAAGTGGCGAGGTGCTTGCCGGCGAAAAGGGCGTTGGTCTTGACTTTGACAAGGTGCTTGAAGTTTGCGAAAAGGTGAAAGATTGCGTTGATATGGGCGTTCAGGTTGCTATCGTTGTTGGCGGCGGCAACTTCTGGCGTGGTCGTTCAAGCGGTAAGATGGACCGAACCAGAGCTGACCATATGGGTATGCTTGCAACTTCTATCAATGCACTTGCGTTGGCTGACGGACTTGAACAGCTTGGTGTTAATGCCCGCGTTCAAACTGCTATCGAAATGCGCCAGGTGGCAGAGCCATATATCAGAAATAAGGCAGTTCGTCATTTGGAAAAGGGCAGGGTTGTAATTTTCGGCTGTGGTACCGGTAACCCCTTCTTCTCAACCGACACAGGTGCGGCTCTTAGGGCGGCTGAAATCGGTGCGGATGTAATCTTTAAAGCCACCAATGTTGACGGTGTGTTTGACAGCGACCCCAAAAAGAACCCCAACGCTAAAAAGTTTGACACACTTACCCACCACGAAGTGTTGCAAAAAGAACTTCATGTTATGGATGCTACTGCCGCTTCACTTTGTATGGATAACAACATTCAAATTTTAGTTTTCAATTTAGACAATCCACAAAATATCGTTTCTGCTATGGTGGGCGAACCCATCGGCACTATTGTTAAGTAATTTTTAAGGAGAAAAGTTATGAACGAGCTTATTAAAAATACCGAAGAAAAAATGTTAAAAACCCTTGGCGTTTTGGAAAGAGATTATAAATCTATCCGTGCGGGCCGTGCAAATGTTTCGGTTTTAGACAGAATAAATGTTGACTATTACGGTTGCCCCACACCCATTCAGCAAATGGCTGCTGTTTCTGTGCCCGAACCCCGTATTTTAATGATTCAGCCCTGGGATGCAACCACCTTAAAGGCCATTGAAAAGGCAATTTTAACCTCTGACATTGGCATTAACCCACAAAATGACGGCCGTGTTATTCGTCTTGCTTTCCCACCTCTTACCGAAGAACGCAGAAAAGAAATCGTTAAAGAAGTTAAAAAGATTGCAGAAGACACAAAGGTTGCTATTCGTAACACCCGTCGTGATGCTTTGGAAAAATTAAAGGCACTTAAAAAGGGCAACAGCATTACCGAGGATGACGAAGCAAACGGCGAAAAGAAAATTCAAAACCTTACCGACAAATACTGCAAGGAAATTGACAGTATGTCAAGTGATAAGGAAAAGGAAATTTTAGAAATTTAATTTTTTATAAACTGCGGTCTCTATATGGGACCGCTTTTTAGACACAGCCCAAAGGGTAAGGTGATTATAAAATGCTTAAAAAGAATGAAAACCGCATTTTGCCACAGCATATTGCGATAATAATGGACGGCAACGGCCGTTGGGCAAAGAAAAAGGGGCTTCCACGCACCGCAGGTCACATTGCAGGGGCAAAAACCTTTAAAAACATTGCAAGATATTGCAACAAAATCGGTCTTAAATATTTAACGGTTTATGCCTTTTCCACGGAAAATTGGAAAAGACCTGCCGACGAGGTAGAGGGTATTATGAATTTACTTCGTGATTATTTAAAGGATGCCGAAAACTTTAAGGATGAAAATATCCGCGTGCGTTTTATCGGTGACCGTACACCCTTGGCCGATGATATTAAAGAGCTTATGGCGAAAAACGAAAACGATTCTAAAAACGCCACAGGTCTTACTTTGTATATCGCGATAAATTACGGTGGGCGTGACGAAATTGTAAAAGCGGTGCAAAAAATTGTGGATAGCGATATAAAGGCGGATGAAATTAACGAGCAGTTAATTTCAAATATGCTTTACACCTGTGACTGTCCCGACCCTGATTTTATAATTCGCCCAAGCGGTGAATACCGCATTTCAAATTATCTTATTTGGCAGTCGGCTTATTCTGAATTTTGGTATTCTGACATTTTGTGGCCCGACTTTACCGAAAAACATTTAGAAAAAGCGATAGCGGATTTTAATAAACGAAACCGCCGTTTTGGAGGAATTTAAAAAAATGAAAACAAGAATTATTTCCGGTCTTATAATGGCGGTAATTGTGCTTTCGGTTTTGGCACTTGGCTACACCATAAACCCAATTATCATTACGGTTTTTATCGCCCTTATCGCCCCACTTGCAACCTATGAGCTTGTGCACAATGTTGCAAAAATTAAAAGCAAAACCGCAATAATTGTTTCAATGCTTTACACCGCAGTCGGTGTTGTAAACTTTGCGCTTAATGGCTTTAAAATCGGCGACTATACCATCACAACCTACCATATAACTGTGGTTTATGTTTTAATTGCAGTTTTTGTAATATTAAATAAGCACAAGGAATTTGACCTTGCGGCAATTTTGTCACTTTGCGTTATGCCCTTTATTATGGCTTACGCTTTCGGTAGTTTAGAAAAAATTGCAAACTTTGGCGCGGCTTATGGCTTTGAAATAAGTCCTATTTCCACCTCTAAGGGAATATATTATTTACTGATGATGCTTAATTTTTCTTCCCTTTGTGATATGGGTGCTTATTTTGTGGGCGTTACCATTGGCAAGCATAAATTATGCCCTGAAATCAGTCCTAAAAAGACGGTTGAGGGTGCAGTCGGCGGTATTTTAACAAGCGTGTTGTTTTCGTTCATATTCAGCTTTGCTTTCGGTATGACCGAAAAGCTGATACCCTGCCTTGTTTTAACCCTGCCGATTTGCATTGTTGGTATGCTTGGTGACTTGTTTGCATCCACCATTAAGCGTTCGGTCGGTCTTAAAGATTATGGCAGTTTAATCCCCGGTCACGGCGGTGTGCTTGACCGTGTTGACAGCATTTTGCTTATTTCACCCATTTATCTTATTTTAATCAGTCTTGGGGTGTTATAATGAAAAAGCTTATTATTTTGGGCTCGACAGGGTCTATCGGCACACAAGCGCTTGAAGTTTGCCGTCGCGACGGATACACCGTTGTTGCGTTGGCGGCAGGTGGAAATATTGAACTTCTTGAAAAACAGGCAAGAGAATTTAAGGTAAAAGCCGTTGCAGTTTTTAACACCCAAAAAGCCGAAGAACTTAAAATAAAATTAAAAGACACCGATATAAAGGTTTTATCGGGTCAAGACGGTGTTTGCCAAATCGCCCAAATGGATGCCGATATAGTGCTTAATTCTATTGTTGGTATTGCGGGGCTTCGCCCAACACTTGCAGCTATTGAAAGCGGTCACGATATTGCTTTGGCAAACAAAGAAACCTTGGTTACAGGTGGCGATATTGTTAAAAAAGCCGCCAAGGAAAAGGGCGTTAAAATTTTACCTGTCGACAGCGAGCATTCGGCAATTTTTCAGTCACTTCAAGGTGCGCCAGAAAAATCGCTTAAAAAGATTTTGCTTACCGCCTCAGGCGGTCCGTTTTTTGGCAAAACCCGTGCTGACCTTGAAAATGTAACTGTTAAAGAGGCACTTGCCCATCCAAATTGGTCAATGGGAGCAAAAATCACTATCGATTCGGCAACCCTTATGAACAAGGGGCTTGAAGTTATCGAAGCGGTGCATCTTTTTGATATTTCGGCGGATGATATTGAGGTTTTAGTTCACCGCCAAAGCATTTTGCATTCTGCGGTTGAGCTTTCTGACGGTGCGGTTATAGGTCAACTTGGCACACCCGATATGCGACTTCCTATACAATATGCTTTAACTTACCCACAGCGTAGCAATTATGCCTTTGAAAAGCTATCTCTTTCGGATATTGGCACTCTAACCTTTCAAAAGCCCGATACCGAAACCTTCCGCTGCTTACCGCTTTGCATAAAGGCAATAAACGAGGGCGGTCTTCGCCCAACTGCCGTAAACGGCGCAAATGAGGAAGCGGTAAGATTGTTTTTAGAGGGCAAAATTAAATTTTTACAAATTGCCGAACTTGTTGAAAAAGCGGCATATTCGGTTAATAATATTAAGGACTTTGGTTTAGAGGATGTTTTAGAGTGCGACAAATTAAGTCGTGCTGCGGTAAATTCTTATATTTAGGTGATAGATATTACTATTTCAGAAATTTGGGGCGCAGTTTGGCCCTATCTTGCAGCGATTTCACTTTTTTTAATTTTAATAGTTATTCACGAATTTGGTCACTTCATTGCCGCAAAACTTTTGGGTGTAAAGGTTAATGAATTTGCAGTTGGCTTTGGCCCGCGCCTTTTTGGGTTTCAGGGTAAAGAGACAAAATATTCCTTTAACCTTGTGCCTCTTGGCGGTTACTGTGCTATGGAGGGCGAGGATGAAAACAGCGATGACAGTCGTGCGTTTTGTAACAAAGCGGCTTGGCGCAGGTTTTTAATTGTTATAATGGGTGCGGTTTTCAACTTAATTTTGGGGCTTATTATTGTTGCAATAATTTTAGCACCTCAAAAAATGTTTGGCTCCACCACCATTGCCGAATTTAGCGAAAACGCCTTATCCCACCAAAGCGGACTTATGGTGGATGATAAAATTATTGAAATTGACGGCAGAAGAATTTTTGGTGTTTACGATATGAACTATGCCTTTACAAATGTGGAGGATGGCAGTTTAGATATAACTGTGCTTCGTGATGGTAAAAAGGTAGAACTTGAAAATGTAAAATTTGAAACCGACGAAATGGAAGGCATTTCATATATAAAGTGGGATTTTAAGGTTTACGGCATTAAGAAAACGGCAGGAAATTATATAAAGCAAACCTTTTCAACCACCACCTCATACTGTGTTATAATTTGGCGCAGTCTTTTAGATTTGCTTTCGGGCAAATACGGCATCAGCGCAATTTCGGGCCCTGTCGGTATGACAGTTACCATTGCCGATGCAGCAAGACAAAACTTTATGGACTTATTGCCAATGATGGCGCTAATCACAGTTAATTTAGGCATATTTAATCTTTTGCCCCTACCTGCGCTCGACGGTGGGCGTTTAGTTTTCATTTTGTTTGAAATGATTTTCAGAAGAAAAGTGCCCGAAAAATATGAAAATGTTATTCACACAGTTGGTTTTATGGTTTTAATCGGCATAATGCTGCTGGTTACATTTAAGGATATTATTGGACTGTTTTAATTAGGATGATGAAAATGTTTACAAATGATATTACTAAAAAGGTTGCAGTTGGCAATATTTTTATCGGTGGCGGTGCGCCAATAAGCGTTCAGTCAATGCTTTGGGCCGAAGCCCACGATATTAAAGGCAATGTTGAACAGGCGCTTAGTTTAGAAAAAGCGGGCTGTGATATTGTGCGTGTTACCGTGCCCGATATGGAAGCATTAAAAACTGTTGAAGCGCTTAAAAAAGAAATTAAAATCCCCATTGTTGCCGATATTCATTTTGATTATCGCTTGGCTATTGAAAGTGTTGCCGCAGGGGTTGACAAGGTGCGTATAAACCCCGGTAATATTGGTGATGACAGCCGTGTCAAAGCGGTTGCCGATGCTTGTAAAAAGGCGGGCGTGCCGATTAGAATTGGCGTAAATTCCGGCTCGCTTGAAAAGGAAATTTTGGCAAAATACGGCGGGGTAACCCCCGAAGCAATGGTGGAAAGCGGTCTTTACCATATTTCACTTTTGGAAAAGTTTGATTTTAATGATATTGTCTTGTCTTTAAAATCTTCCGACACATTTAAAATGTATAAAGCATACGAATTAGCGGCAGAAAAATGCCCATACCCCTTGCATCTTGGCGTTACAGAAGCGGGTACTGAAAATATGGGTGTTATAAAATCGGCTGCGGGTATTGGCGGTCTTTTGCTTTGTGGTATTGGCAACACCCTTCGAATTTCTTTGACCGATGACCCTGTAAAAGAGGTAGAAGCGGGCATTAAGCTGTTAAAGGCGATAGGCATTAGAAATGACGGAATAAAGCTTGTTTCTTGCCCTACCTGTGGCAGAACACAAATTGATTTAATAAAAATTGCGGCGGATGCCGAAAAACGGCTTTCAAATGTTAATAAAAACCTTACTGTTGCTATAATGGGCTGCGTGGTAAACGGCCCGGGTGAAGCATCGGCGGCGGATATTGGCATTGCAGGCGGTAAAGGCTGCGGCGTGCTTTTCAAAAAGGGCGAAATTATTGCCAAATTGCCCGAAGAGCAACTTTTGGATGCACTTATTGAGGAAATTGAAAAAATGTAAGGAGATTTTAAATTGGCTACCCCTTTGTTTTTGGATGTGTTTGGTGAATATTTTGGTGATGATATAAAAAGCGATTTGTTGGCCGCTGTTATGTCAAAATGCAACCTTGATATTGATAACAGAACTCTTTTAATTTCTTTAAGTTCGGATACATATATAAAACAAAGCGTTTTACTAGAAGTTTCAAATACGCTTAAAAGTTATTTAAAACTTTCAAAATGCAATATCGACATCTGCTTTTCGGCAGATGCGTTTTGCGTTGCCGCTTGTGAAGATATAATAAACGAAATCAGATGCAAAAGTGCGGTTTTAAACGGATATTTCAACGGCGCCGATTATGTTATAAATAACAATGAAATAACAATAAACTTAAAGCACGGCGGTTTTGAAAAGATTGAAAATTGTGACTTTGACAAAAAGTTTTTATCCATTTGTCAAAATCGTTTTAATAAGAAATTTAACATTAAATTTGATGGACAGCTTGAAGATATTGAAATTGAAGCGCCAAAACCAATTATCAACGCCGCCCCAAAATCAGAGCCCAAAAAGGCGGAAGAAAAGCCACAAATCAAGTTTGAAAAGCGACAGGAAAAACCCGCAAACGGCGTGGTTTATCTTGATAACCCCAAGCTTTTTTACGGCAGAAGAATTGATAACAATGTAAAAAGAATGATTGATGTCACCCCCGATGATACAATGGTTTCCTGTTGGGGCGAAGTTTTTGGCGTTGAAGTTCGAAAAATAAATACCCGCCGCGGTGAAATGAATATTGTTAATTTTGCGGTTTCGGACTATACAAATTCTATCAGCGCATCTCTTTTTATCGATATAAAGAAAATGGATGACATTAAGAATTTAAAAAACGGCAACTTCGTGCTTATAAACGGCAGTTATGAATTCGATAATTATAAAAAAGAACATATTATAAAACCAACAGCAATGGCACTTTTACAGCCATATTTTGAAATGGATGAATATGAGGGCGTAAAAAGAATTGAACTTCATTGTCACACCAACATGTCGGACAAGGATGCTGTTTGTCCTGCCGAAGATTTAATAAATCAAGCATATAAATGGGGACATAAAGCAATCGCCATTACCGACCACGGTGTCGTTCAGGCATATCCCGCCGCCGCAGGCGCGGTCAAGAAAATTAGAAAAGCGGGTGGCGATTTTAAGGTTATTTACGGTGTCGAGGGATATTTTGTTGATGACATAAACAACGATATAACAAATCTTGCACCAAAACAAATTAGACGCTATCACCAAATCATTTTGGTTAAAAATATGGTTGGCCTTAAAAATTTATATAAATTGGTAAGCGATGCTCACCTAAACAATTTCAAGGGCAGACCACTAACACTTCGCAGCAAACTTGACGAACTGCGCGAAGGTTTAATTGTTGGCTCGGCCTGTGAAGCGGGCGAGCTTTATCAAGCAATTTTTGAGGGTAAGCCCCACGAAGAGCTTTTAAGAATTGCAAGCTATTATGACTATCTTGAAATTCAGCCCCTTGGAAATAACGACTTTATGGTTAGAAAATCGACCGAGCCGGATGAAAAAAATAAAAAGGGCGAGGTTATCCCAAATCCTTATCGCCATGTAACAAGCGTTGAAATGCTTAAAGCATACAACCGTAAGGTTGTTGAAATCGCGGACGAGCTTCATAAACCTGTTGTTGCAACGGGGGATGTTCACTTCCTTAAAAAGAGTGATGAAATCATCCGTAAAATTTTACTTGCGGGTCAAAATTATGACGATTTTGACCACCAAGCACCACTTTATCTTAAAACCACACAGGAAATGCTTGACGATTTTTCATATTTCGGCGACAGAGCGTATGAATTTGTTGTGGAAAATCCAAACAAAATCGCCGAAATGGTAAGCGGTGATATTATCCCTGTGCCTGAAGAAAGTCATCCCCCTGTAATTGAAGGGTCGGATGATATGCTTCGTGACATTTGTTGGGCAAATGCCCGCAAAAAATATGGCGAGGTTGTGCCCGAGGTTGTTGTAAAACGTCTTGAAAAAGAGCTTAATGCAATTATTTCTAACGGCTTTTCTATAATGTATATTTCAGCGCAAAAATTGGTGGCTTACAGCGAAGAAAACGGCTATCTCGTTGGTTCGCGTGGTTCGGTTGGCTCTTCTTTTGTTGCCACAATGGCAGGTATTTCAGAAGTTAACCCCCTACCACCGCATTATGTTTGCCCCGAATGTCAATATAGCGAATTTTTCTTAAAGGGCGAGGTTGGTTCGGGCTTTGATTTGCCCGAAAAGAAGTGCCCCCATTGTGACAAAATGCTTGTACGCGACGGTCACGATATACCTTTTGAAACCTTCTTGGGATTTAAAGGCGACAAAGTGCCTGATATCGACCTTAACTTTTCGGATGAATTCCAAACCGAAGTTCAGCGTTATACCGAAGAACTTTTCGGCAGCGAAAACGTGTTTAAAGCGGGCACAATTTCAACTATTGCCGAAAAAACCGCCTATGGTTTTGCAAAGGCGTATGCCGAAAAGAAGGGCATCACCCTTTCAAATGCCGAACTTGACCGTTTGGCAAAGAAACTTGAAAAAAGCAAAATTAAGGCAACCACAGGTCAGCACCCTGCAGGTATGATTGTTGTGCCAAGAAACGAAACAATTTACGACTTTTGCCCCATTCAATACCCTGCAAACAAACCCGAATCGGGCGTTACTACAACCCACTTCGACTTCCATTCAATTCACGATACAATTTTAAAACTTGACGAACTTGGTCACGTTGTTCCTACTACATATAAATATTTAGAGGAATATACAGGCATTTCGGTAACTGATATTTCAATGAGCGACCCCAAAGTTTACAGTTTGTTTACTTCAACCGAAGCGCTTGGTGTCACACCCGAAGAAATTGATTCAAACACAGGTACTTATTGTATCCCTGAATTTGGCACTTCCTTCGTTCGCGGAATGCTTGTTGACTGTAAACCTAAAAACTTTGCCGATTTGTTGCAAATATCCGGTCTTTCGCACGGTACGGGTGTTTACCTTGGCAACGCGAAGGATTTAATCGATAATGGCACCTGCACCATTTCGGAAGTTATTGGTACCCGTGACAATATTATGGTGTATTTAATACATCAAGGCATGGAAGAAGGACGCGCATTTAAAATCACCGAAACGGTGCGTAAGGGTCTTATCTCAAAGGGCTTTGTTTCTAAAGAGGATTGGAACGCTATGGCTGATGATATGCGTGCAGTTGGCGTGCCCGAGTGGTATATTGAGTCTTGCCATAAAATTGAGTATATGTTCCCCAAAGCTCACGCAGCAGCTTATGTTATCGGTGCTTTGCGACTTGCATGGTATAAGGTTTATTATCCGCTTGAATTTTACTGTGCATATTTCACTGCCCGCCCCGAAGATGTCGATGTTCCAACCCTTATGGGTGGCAAAGAAGCGGTGCGCCGTTATCTTCGTGATATTAAAGCCAAGGGTAAAGACGCCACCCAAAAAGAGCTGGATGTTTATGAAAATATGCTTATTTTTAATGAAATGTTATCTCGCGGAATTGAAATTTTGCCTATTGACATCAGCAAATCACACGCTATGAAATATGTTCCCGAAGACGGTAAAATGCGTTTGCCTTTCGGTTCGCTTTCGGGCGTTGGTGAAAAGGCGGCTTATTCAATTTATGAAGCGGCACAGGCCGGCAACTATATTTCAAAGGAAGATTTTCAGTTAGAAGCGGGCGTCTCTAAAACAATCATTCAAAATTTAAGTGATTTGGGCGCCTTTAAAGATTTGCCCGAAACAAATCAAATTTCAATGTTTTAATATATACATATATAAATGTATGTTAGATCGCACTAAAACCAAGGTAAAACGGTTGTTTGCCTTGGTTTTTTTGTAATAAATTTTAAGAAAGTTGCAAAAATATTAAAAAAAGGTTGCAATTTTGTAACCTTTTTGTTATAATATCCTTCGTAATGGTTACAAATTGTAATATTTAAGAAAGGTGCTGACTTTTATTTTTAACAAACTTTGCGACAAAATATTGACCGCGGCGCAAAATTTAATTAAGAACAATAAAGTGTTGGTAAAAATCACCTGTTTTGTTATAATCGCAACTTTAAGCTTTGTTATCAGCTTTGTTACTTGCGGTATCACTTTCGGTTTCAACGTTATTTATAACGGTGAAAATATCGGCGTTGTAGAAGATACTGCTGTTTTTTCAGACGCTAAGGATTATATTGTTGACAATACCGAGCATCAAAAGGTTGTAAATAATATTGATGATGCATCATTTATGCTTACCCTTACTTTAAAGGAAAAGTTTTATGACGAAAAACAACTTGCAAATGCTATTGCAGAAAACACCGAAGAAATTACAGAAGTAAACATTTTATATGTAAACGGCAAACCGATGGCATTTATGAAGGCACAAAACGCTGAAAAAATGCTTGAAGACGCTCGTTGCCGTTATTATATTGAAGGTGCCGAAAATTCTGCCGAATTTATTGACGAAATTAAAATTGAAAAAGCATATTCTTACACACCCCGTGTTGACAGTGAAGAAAATGTTAAGAATATTATTTCAAGCTTACAGGTTAAAACAGTTTCAAAGGTTTCTTTTGAAGCACCCATTGCTTTTTCTACAAAGGTTGTAAATACCAGCTCACAATATGTTGGTTATTCAAAGGTTACAACAAAAGGTGTGGAAGGTCGTGCCGCTAAAACCGAATTGGTTGAAACCGTAAACGGAAGTGAATCTTCACGCGAAACCCTTAAAAATGAAGTTTTGGTTCAACCCGTTACACAGGTTGTTGTAAAGGGCACAGCTATAAATATGGCATCTGCAACTGAAAAAGCAGAAGCCGCATCTAAGGGCTTTATTATGCCCCTTAAAAGCTATGTTTACATTTCGGCATATTGGGGTGACGGCCGCAATCACAAAGCCATCGACTTTGCCGGACACAGAGGTACAGCACTTTTTGCTGCAAAGGGTGGCACCGTTACTTGTGCCGGTTATCGCGGTAATTATGGATACTTAGTTGAAATTGACCACGGCGACGGTTTTAAAACCCGTTATGCACATTGCAACGCTCTTTGCGTAAAGGTTGGTCAAACTGTGGCCCAAGGTCAACAAATTGCCACAATGGGTAACACCGGCCGTTCAACAGGCGACCACTTACACTTTGAAATACTTAAAAATGGTGTTCAGGTAAATCCTGCACCCTATTTACCAAAATTAAAATAATTCAAACAAAATTCAGCAGCGTTCTTCAAACGAAGGATGCTGTTTTATTGCATATATATTTAACTGTGGAAAAAAACAAAAAATATCTTGACAAAAAAGAAAATTATGGTATAATAATTTTCGGTTAGCAATGGCTAACTTAACTTTTTGGGAGGTTTCAAATGAAAACTTTGAAAGACTTAAAGGTCGGCAAAACTGCAAAAGTTGTGAAAGTTCACGGTGAAGGTGCGGTTAGACGACGTATAATGGATATGGGCATCACAAAGGGTGTTGAAATTTTTGTTAGAAAAGTTGCACCTTTGGGCGACCCGATGGAATTGGCGGTTAGGGGTTATGAATTGTCACTCCGCAAGGCCGATGCTGAAATAATTGAAATTGAATAATTATTTTTTAACCAAAGGTTAGCAAACGCTAACTTTATTAGAAAGGGAATTTTATGAGTATAAAAATTGCTCTTGCGGGCAACCCAAACTGTGGCAAGACCACACTTTTTAATTTGCTTACCGGCTCTAACCAATATGTTGGCAACTGGCCGGGTGTTACGGTTGAAAAAAAGGAAGGCAAACTTAAAAGCAATTCCGACATAATTGTAACCGACCTTCCGGGTATATATTCACTTTCTCCCTATACTTTGGAGGAGGTAGTGGCAAGAAATTATATGGTTGATGAACGCCCCGATGTTATTTTAAACATTGTTGACGGCACTAATTTGGAACGCAACCTTTATTTAACAACTCAACTTATTGAACTTGGCATACCTGTGGTTATTGCCATAAATATGATGGATGTTTTGCGTAAAAACGGCGAAAAAATTAACACCGATGAATTAAGCCGCCGAATTGGTTGCAAAATTGTTGAAATTTCGGCTTTAAAGGGCAGCGGTATCAATGAAGCGATTGATGAAATAATTAAAGTTGCAAATGCCCCTAAAAAAATACCAAGCCATATTTTTTGCGGTGACGTTGAACACGCACTTGCCCACATTGAAGAGGCGGCGGTGCACCAAATGGATGACGAAAAACAGCGTTGGTATGCCGTTAAAATTTTTGAACGTGATAAGAATGTTTTAAAATCGTTAAATCTTTCTAAAGATGTTTTAGACCATATTGAAAAAGACATTAAAGCGGTTGAAAACATTATGGATGACGACAGCGAAAGCATTATTACAAACGAAAGATATGAATATATCGCAAGAATTTTGCGGGGTTGTTATAAGAAAAAACCAATTAACCGTTTAAGCGCATCTGACAAAATCGACAGCGTGGTTACAAACCGAATTTTAGCACTTCCGATTTTTGCGGTTATAATGTTTTTTGTTTATTACATATCTATCGGGTCTATTGGCAACTGGACGGTTGGCTTTATGAACGACACCCTTTTCGGCGAATGGATAATTCCTTGGGTTAGCGATGTGTTGACACAATGGAATGTGGCTTCTTGGCTTGTAAGTTTAATTGCTGACGGTATTGTCGGCGGTGCGGGTGCGGTGCTTGGCTTTGCCCCACAAATGATGATTTTGTTCTTCCTGCTTTCCCTTTTGGAAGACTGCGGTTATATGGCGCGCGTTGCCTTTATAATGGATAAACTTTTCAGAAAATTTGGTCTTTCGGGCAAATCGTTTATACCAATGCTTGTGGCAACCGGATGTGGCGTGCCCGGTATTATGGCTTCCCGTACTATTGAACAAGACCGCGACCGTAAAATGACCATTATGACAACCGGCTTTATTCCTTGCGGTGCAAAAATGCCTATTGTTGGTATGATAGCGGGCGCCCTTTTTGGTGGCAACGCTCTTGTTGCGCTTTCGGCATATCTTATAGGAATTGGTGCGGTTGTTGTAAGCGGTATAATTCTTAAAAAAACAAAGCCATTTTCGGGCAACCCGGCACCCTTTGTTATGGAACTGCCCTCTTACCACGCACCTGTTTTATCAAACACTTTCAGGGCTACTTGGGAACGCGGTTGGTCTTTTATCAAGCGCGCAGGTACCGTTATTGTTGCGGCAAATATTATAATTTGGTTTTTGAACACCCTGTCGTTTGACGGTGGTGTGCATTTTATCACAACACAAAACGGCGGTGATTCGGTGCTGCAAAGCATTGGTTCGCTTATTGCTTGGATTTTCAAACCCCTTGGTTTTGGAAACTGGCAAGCGTCGGTTGCAACACTTCTTGGTCTTATGGCAAAGGAACAGGTTGTTGGCACATTCGGCACACTTTCTTCAATGGCAAATGCCGATTTAGCGCTTGAAGGCAACAGCCAAATGTATGCGGTAATCGCGCAGGAATTTTTCGGTGGCAGCGGTCTTGCAGGTATGTCGTTTATGATATTTAACCTTTTGTGTGCGCCTTGTTTTGCCGCAATGGGCGCAATCAGACGTGAAATGAATAACTGGCGTTGGTCTGTTGGCACAATTTTGTATATGTGTGCTTTTGCTTATGCCATTTCGCTTATGGTTTACCAATTCGGTCTTTTGTTCGTTGGTCAAGGCACAATAATCGGTACGATGGCGGCGACTGTTGTTTTAGCGTTTATGGTCTATATGCTTTTAAGACCAAATAAAAATTTAAGGTGATTTTATGTGGCCTACAATAATTGTTGGCAGTATTGTTGCAATAATCTTTGTGGCAATAATTGTAAACGAAATTAAAAAGAAAAAATCCGGCAAGGGCGGTTGTTCTTGCGGTGGTAACTGTGGTGCGTGCGGTGTAAACTGCCCATCAAAACAGGAAAAATAAAAAGAAAGAACTTGCTTTAAAGCAAGTGCTTTTTTCTTTCTTTAAATTTTTCGTATGCAAATTTAAAAACGGCTTTTTGTTTTTCTTTGGATAAATTTTGATATAAAGTCAATAGGTCGACTTCTTGGCTTGTTAAGCGATAACAATCATCCGGAGTTTCGTCAATAACAATGGTTCTTGGGGGTTGTGGTTCGGGGATGTTGTCATATAAAAAAGTTCTTACATCAACGCCGAAAAAGTCTGCCAAAATAACTAATTCTTCTCCGTTAAAATTCCCTGTGCGCTCTTGTTGGGCATAGGTGCTGTTTTTCTTGTTTAGAACCTTTGCAATATCGTGTTGAGTATAATTTCCCTCCATCCTACGATATTTAATTCGCTTGTTGATTTTGTTCATATAATCACCTCAAATTATATTATAGGTCAATTTCACCCTAATTTCAATAGGTCATTTTGACATAATAGTAATTGGGTGATATTATGAATAGAGTTAAAGAATTAAGAATAGAACGCGGTTATACACAAATTAAGATGCAACACCTTACAGGTATAGACCAAAGTGACTATTCGAAAATTGAAAACGGTAAAAGATACTTAACCTTTGAACAATGCCGAAAGGTTGCCATTGCCCTTAATACAAGTATGGATTATCTTGCAGGGTTAACTGATGAGAAGAAACCATATCCAAGAAGTTCACAATAAAAATGGTGACTAATGAAATGATTATATTTAATAAACTATGGGAAACTATGAAAGAAAAAGGCGTTTCAACATATATGTTGCGTGAAAAGTGCGGTATTGACAGCAAAACAATACGACGCTTAAAAGCAAATGAAAATATTGAAACAAAAACACTTGATAAATTGTGCGGTGCGCTAAATTGTAGGTTAGAAGATATTGCAGAATATATTAAGGATTAGTTATTAAAAAATTAAGCACTTGCTTTAAAGCAAGTGCTTTTTGTTTTAGAAATTTATTACACCTAAATGCTCGAGCAAAATTTTAACACCGAGCAAGATTAGAATTAAACCGCCGGCAAATTCGGCCTTGGACTTAAATTTAGCGCCGTAAATATTGCCGATTTTAACACCGAATGCCGACAAAGTAAAGGTGATTACACCAATAAATGCCACGGCGATAAAAGCGTATGTATGGTTGCCTTTTAAATCCATTGCAAGTGAAATGCCCGCCGCCAAAGCATCAATGCTGGTGGCAACCGCCATTACAAACATTTTTTTAAAGCCATAACTGTCACAGCCGCAGTCATCATTATCTTCTTTTTCAAATGATTCTTTAATCATATTACCACCTATACCACAAAGCAAAACAAGTGCTATATAGTGGTCAATGGCGGTAACATATTTTGCAAAAGCAGTACCTAAAAAATAACCAATAAGCGGCATAAGTGCCTGAAAGCCGCCAAACCACGCACCTGTTATAAGCATGTGGCGGGTTTTAAGTTTGCTGGTTGCAAGACCTTTGCAAATGGCAACTGCGAAAGCATCCATCGAAAGACCGACGGCGAGGATAAAGAGTTCAAAAATACCCAAATGAAAACATCCTTTTAACAATAATGTGTTTTACATTATATATTAAAAGGATGCATTTGTCAAATAATTACGGGCTGTATTTGCTTGCCCAAAAGTGCCGCTTCAACAGTCTCAGGTATAAGTGAAAAGTCACATATCATTGAGTTATTTTTGCTTTTTGCATCATCTTGGCGATAGGGCACAAAGAAGATGTTTTTTGTGTTGTGTAAAAGCCCAATGTTTTTGGCACTGCCGCCCAGGGCATCGTTGGTGGCAACACCTAAAACCACGGGCTTATTGTTGCGAAGATGGGCTTTAATTGCCATTGTGACAGTGGTATCGGTAATGCCCATTGCGTGTTTTGAAAGGGTATTGCCTGTTGCAGGGGCAACCACCAAAATATCTAAAAGGTTTTTGGGGCCTATCGGCTCGGCACCGACAATGTCGTGTATAACCTTTTCACCGCACAGGGCTTCAACCTTTTCAATTAGATCTTTGGCTTTAAAAAATCGGGTGTCGGTGTTATAAACCATTTCCGACATAATGGGTTTTATTTTAATCGGCAGTTTTGAAAGTGTCTCTAAAGCTGAAAGAGAAGCTTTAAGGGTACAAAACGAGCCGGTGAAAGCATACCCCAAAGTTATATTTTCCATAAAATTTCTCCAATCAGTTGTGGTGTTTAATAATTTCCGTTAAGGTTTTGGCTAAAATTTTTCCGGCGGTTTCGGGTGCGGTAACCCCCGGTATACCGCTCGGCTTAAAGGCCTTAAAGCCAAGTGTGGTGGCATAGTTTAAATCAAAACCGCCCGTGCTTGAAAGGTCAATAAGCAAATCGGCAGGGCAGTTTTCAAGCGCTTTATCTGACAAAACGGGGAAGTCAACCGTGTTAAAAATTATATTAAAATCAAGATACATTTCCCCTAGCTTTTCGGTATTTATGTATTTAAAACCTAAAGCCGAAAGGGTTGCAAAATCCTTGGGTTTTCGGGCACTGACCGTAACATCTGCACCAAGCGCTTTAAGGCGGTCGGCCATAATTTTACCCACTCTGCCATAACCGATAACAAGCACCTTGCTTTGCCAAAGGGTATAATCGGTTTCACGAATGGCAATTTCAATAGCGCCCTCGGCCGTAGGCACGGCATTTAGCAGTGAAAAGCTGTCAAGGGTGTTATAGTCGATAAAATTTTTACCCAAAAATTTATAATTGCAACACAAAACAAGTTGATTTGTAATTTGCTTTTCAATATCGTTTAAATAAATTTTTCGGTTAGTAAGTGGGCAAAAAACGGTTTTCATGTCCTTTGTGGTGGGTACAGGAAAAACTATTACATCGCTTTTTTCAATACCCGCACGGTCATCGGGAAAAAGCCCAAGCGTATCGACATAAAAATTTTCCTTTTCAAAATGGTTTTTAACAATTTTAAGCCGTCTGTCTCCGCCCACAATTAAAATTCGTTTCATCAAATCACCCGCTAAAAAAATAAAGTGCCATACACTATAATATATGGCACTTAAATTTATTTGGTGATTAGATTTAAAAGTCTTGCTTTTGTGTTTTGGGTGGGGTTTTCAATTACCTCGTTTTGAAGTGTTTTTAAAATTTCGCCAACCTCTTCACCCTTATATCCCAATGTCAGAAGGTCATTGCCCGTAATTTTAAGGTGACCTATAAGATATGACTCGCGGTTTTGTAAAATTTCATCAAGTTCTTCACACGAAATATCCAAAAGCGTTAAAAATTGGCGGGTGATGGTTTCGTTTGTTGCGGCAAGACATCTTTTTATGTCCGATTTACTTTTGGGTGGTGGCATTTTCACAAGTCGGTTAATGCCTTTTATAAAATCTTTTTCAATATTTGAAAGCTTTAAATCGGTTTTAATGTTGCCTTGGAATAAAAGATAAAGGCACAAAAGGGGGCTTTGGCGGTGCTTTGAAATTTTTTCAAAATCAGGGCAGGTGTCAAGCCCTAAAAACGAAAGCGCACCACAGTCAATAAGTGGCTTTATAACCTTAAAGTTTTCGCCTAAAACGGCTGTTTTAAGCTCGGTCATAATACGCTCAACACTAACCTTTGAAATAAGGGGGGCACATTTTATTGCGACATTAAAGGTTTTTTCCTCAATTTTAAAATTAAGGGTTGAAGCAAAGCGGAAAAGCCGTAAAATGCGAAGCGCATCCTCGTTAAAACGGGTTTCGGGGTCGCCCACCGCACGCAAAATTTTTGCCGTTAAATCTTCTTGTCCGCCGAAAAGGTCGCAAAGCCCTGTGTCGTGGTTATAAGCCATTGCGTTTACCGTAAAATCACGGCGGGAAAGGTCAAGCGTTACGTCGTCTGTGAAGCTGACGGAGGTGGGATGACGGTTGTCCGCATATTCACCGTCTATTCTGTAGGTGGTCACTTCTATGCACTCGCCGCCCGACACAACGGTAAGCGTACCGTGTTTCAGCCCCGTTTCGATCACGCGGTAATTTCGGAATACCTCCTGCATTTCGTGAGGCTTTGCGTTGGTTGTAATATCATAGTCGTTGGGTTCTTTTCCCCTTGCGCGGTCACGGACGCATCCGCCGACCAAATACGCCTCATATCCCGAGCTTTCAAGCTCGTCAAGTACGGGGATTATATATTCGGGTATATTTTTAAACATTTTAAGTATCAAACTGAGTAAGTCAGTTTGCCTTTTCCTTTTTTGTCCTTATCTCGTCAAGTATCATATAAAGTATGAGAAGACCGCAACCGACGCAAACTGCGCTGTCAGCCACGTTGAAAACGTAGAAATTAATACAGGTCACGTCTATCATATCAACTACAAACCCGCGGAAGATACGGTCGATCATATTGCCGATACCGCCTCCTGCTATAAGTGCCAGAGAAATGCAAAGCAGCTTGTCCTTCGGCTTTTTTATAAACAGATAAGCGGCAAGCGCGATTATTGCCACGGTCGATATTACGATGAACACCCATCTGTGGTCCGCAAGCATTCCGAATGCGGCGCCCTTGTTTTCCACGTAAGTGAGGTGAAGCACCTCAGGGATCAGCTTCAATGGAGCATCGGTCAGATATTTGAGCGTTAAAAGCTTCGTTGCTTGATCCGCCGCGACCGTTAGGAACATTACTATCAAACAAATAATCAAGAGCCCTTCCCCCTTAGTTTTCGTCCGAGGGGATGACCGTCATGAAATCTTCGAACGTATGGCGGCTGTTGCGGGACGTTATCTGTGCCGCTAAGGTCATAGGGTCAAAGCTTTCACCGTCTGCATGACTTCCGTCTGTATAAAAATCAAGATCAGCCGCGATCTGTGCGGGTGTTCTTGTG
>JAZSNW010000086.1:0-4085 GCA_045536615.1 Acutalibacteraceae bacterium
TATAAAGCACTTCACAAGAAAAACCAATACCTTGCGGTTGCTGCTGCAGCGGTTATTTGCCCCGTTGTAAACACAGGTGTGTTTTTACTTGGTTGCTTAGTTTTCTTCCTTGAAACTATAAAATCTTGGGGCGTGGCTGCGGGCTTTACAAATGTTACCGCATATATGTTTATCGGTCTTGCAGGTATTAACTTTATTATTGAGTTTGCAACCAATGTTATTTTAGCGCCCGTAATTGTGCGTGTTTTAAAATTTGCTAAAAAATAATTTTAGGAGTTTAAGTTATGGCAACAAAGAAAAAAATCAGTATACCATCAATTATTGCGGCAATTTCGTTTATTTACCTTGCATTTTGCCCGTATATAATTAACCCAATCTTCAACATTCTTTTGGGACATAACTTCAATGTAATTATCCGCATTATTGTTAATTCAATATTCAATTTCGGTAATATTATAAACTTTATTGCTTGCGTAATAACCGCTGTGGGTATATTCACAAAATTTGATGAAATTGCTGTTGCAATTACTTCTGCTTTATTTTGGTTAAGTTCACTTGTTACCTTAATTTCAGGCATTATCAATTCAATCAAATACGGCTATTTCCGCATGAATGCTGTACAGCTGATTTCACTTTTATCTAATATGCTTTCCCACTTCTTAATATTTGCTATTGCGATTGGGCTTACAATTTTGTTTTTCAAGAAAAAGGAAACACCAAAATTCTTAAAAATTGTTGCATTTATCCCTGTCATAATTTTTGCACTAATTTTGTTTTTTGCTTTTTTAAGCGATGCTTTACATATCTTTTCTTTGATTGCCGGCGGTGTAAATATAAGATATCTATTAAATACACTTTTATTTAATGCGTTAGACTTATCTGACGATTTTGCACTGGTTATCGGCTATGCCGCTGTTATGATAAAGCTTACAGACCTTAAAAAGAAGCCCAAAAACACAGTTGAAATTAGCGAAAATGTAGTTATTGAAAATGTAACAACTGAATAAAATTAAAGCGACCGAAAGGTCGCTTTTTTGTTATCTTATTTTCACTATACACCTTATTTCACTAATTATCATCGGTGCGACACAGGTTAAAAACCGCATATTTAAATATATTTTCATAATGAATACGTTGAATCATCGGCCTGGCGAAACGCAATTTAACTGTTTTTTAGATTGACAAAAAAATTACACAATGATATAATTATAAAAATGTTTTTAAGGAGAACACAAATGCCATTTTTAAAGAAAAAATTCAACATACCGACAATTATTGCGGCAATTTCATTTATCTATCTTGCCTTTAGCCCATTGATAATAACCCCAATTTTTAATTTAATTATGGGTTATTCTTTTGGGGTAGTTATAGAAAGTTTAATTAACTATATTTTCACACTTAGCAGTATTATTTTCTTTTGGTCATACATAATAATTGCGGTTGGCATATTAACAAAATTTGATAAAATTACCGTTGCTGCTTCGGCAGCGTTGCTTTGGATTGGATCGATTATTAGTTTTATTAGTTATATTATAAATTCTACTAAATCCGATTATAATGTTTTAAGATTTAACAATATAATCTCACATTTGGCTTATATTTTGGCATATTTTTTATTATTTGGTATTGCCGCCTGGCTTATAATTTCATTTATCCAAAAAAAGCCAAGACCTAAATTTTTAAAAGTTCTTGTTTTTGTACCGGTTGTTATGTTTGTAATTATTTTGGTTTTCTTACTTTTCAGCAATATTTCAAACTTAATCGCATATTCTGTAAACGGCATACCTGCAAAATATTTCATAAATTCACTTTTCCTTAATTTAAGCGAAATTTTCAATGTTTGTGTGCTTATAATCGGTTTTACAGCTGTTATAATTGAAATTACCGGTGTTAAAATAAATCTTAAAAATCGCTAAAATAAATAAGAATATTATTAAAAAAAGTAACTACGGGAATAAAAAAGCGACCATTTGGTCGCTTTTTTATTCCCTTATTTTTTGCAGTGCGCCCTTCTCCAAGCGGGAAACCTGCGCTTGTGAAATGCCGATTTCTTCTGACACTTCCATTTGGGTTTTGCCCTGCATAAATCTAAGATTTAAAATGTGCTTTTCACGCTGACTTAAATTTTTAATTGCTTCTTTAAAAGCAATTTCCGAAAGCCAATTTTTATCGTCGTTTTTGTCACCCACCTGGTCGAGCACATAAATCGTATCGCCCCCGTCGGAATAAACAGGGTCATAAAGTGAAACGGGACTTACAACACTTTCAAGCGCTATTACAACATCTTCAACCGGTAAATCCAATTCCTTGGCAATTTCTTCAACCCTTGGTTCTTTTCCGTTTTGGGCGGTCAGTCTTTCCTTAATTTGCATCGCCTTATATGCCGTGTCCTTAATTGAACGACTAACACGAATTGAGTTATTATCCCTTAAATAACGCCTTATTTCGCCGATAATCATTGGCACGGCATAGGTCGAAAACCGCACATTTTGGGATATATCGAAATTGTCAATTGACTTTATAAGCCCAATACACCCCACCTGAAACAAGTCGTCTAAATTCTCCCCGCGGTTTGTAAAACGTTGAATAACGCTTAAAACAAGCCGTAAATTACCGTTTATCAGCTCATCTCGGGCAGATTTATTCCCCGCTTTAACCGCTTTTAAAAGTTTTTCATTTTGTGCCTCGCGAAGTACAGGTAGTTTGCTTGTATCAACCCCACAAATTGAAACCTTGTTGTACATAACAGCACCTCCATTAAGGATTATTTCCGTTATGCACTTTTAATAAACGGTTAAAATATTTTTTCAGTCGACAAAATTCACTTGCATTTTACTAAAATTAAAAGTCCGTACAGCTGTACGGACTTTTTTATCTAATTATTTTCCATTTTAAATGAAAGGCGCATTAAACTGTCACTAAAATGCATATTTTGCACCACAACATCGGGGTGATTCATCGCAATATCGTAATGGCTAAAATTCCAAAACGCTTTAACACCTAATTTCACAAGCTGGTCAGCAATGCCTTCGGCTGCTTCTTTCGGGATACATAAAATTGCAACCTTTGGCAAGTTTTCGCGGCAAAATTCATCAAGTGTAGAAATGCTTCTAATTGGTTGGTTTCTAACAATTTGGCCCACCAACGACTCTTTCGAATCAAAAAGACCGATAAGATGAAAACCCTTTGATTCAAAATTCATATGATTTGTTACCGCACGGCCCATATTACCCATACCGATTAAAATTGTGTTTTTGGGGGTGTTAAGCCCCAAAATCTCACCAATTTCGGACTGCAAGAGCTGAATATTATAACCATATCCCTGCTGACCAAAACCGCCAAAGCAATTAAGGTCTTGCCTGATTTGACTTGCAGTAAGCCCCATTCTTTCAGACAATTCGCGTGAAGAAATGCGTTCCATCCCTTCTGCTTTAAGTTCGCCCAAAAATCTATAATATCTTGGTAATCGTTTAATTACTGATTCAGAAATTATACCAGCCATTATTTATTGTCCTATCTTTTCTTTTATATACATATAAATAATAAAATAAAAACAATAACTTGTCAAGCCGAAAATTTTTTTATTTTTTTGTAAAAACTATTGACAAATGCGTAAAAATAATTATAATAAAATAGTAATCATTACTGATTTGGGTGATAAATATGAAAAACTATTCTAAACAGCGCGAAGCTATTTTAGAAGTTTTACGCTGCACAGATACTCACCCTACAGCAAATTGGATTTACGAAAAAGTTCGGGAAACAATACCTAATATAAGTCTTGGTACCGTTTACCGCAACCTTTCACAACTTGCCGAGTCGGGCGAAATTTTAAGTCTTCACGTTGCCGACGGGTTTGAGCATTTTGATTATGTCACTGCTCCCCACGCGCATTTGCACTGTAAGAAGTGCGGCGAGATAATTGATGCAACACTTGAAAACGCCCCATTGACAAAGTTGTCGGAAAATTTGGGCTTTACGCCCCAAAATACCATTTATGTAGTGTATGGTATCTGTAAAAACTGTAAACAATAAAATTAAACTTTGGAGGAAATTAAAATGAAAAAATATGTATGTCTTATAAG
>JAZSNW010000071.1:0-2597 GCA_045536615.1 Acutalibacteraceae bacterium
ATTATAAAATTCAAGCGTTTTAAAGCGATAATCAGTTTGAGTTGTAAGATATGCCGAAGTTATTCGTGACAGCATTTTTGCGCGGTCATCAGGTATTTCAAAGTTATAAAGCTTTTCAAAATCGGAATAAACAATGTGCCGCATTGCTGAAATCATTGTTTGATCCGCCGCAAAGCAGTCCTGCGCCCTTTCACAGTCGCCACAAGTGATTATTCCGTCTTGGGCGTTAAAATACATTATATCGTCCTGAAACTTGCCACAGCCGTCACAAGCGATAAGATTTGGGGCATATCCCGAAATGGTTGCCGCGCGAAGTTCGGTTATCGCTTTTATTAGTGGTGGGAAGCGTGTTTTTACCGTTAAAAAATGAAGCGAATTTAAAATTAACCGAAAAAATTCGGCATTATTGTTTCCGTTAACGGCAAAGCAGTCGGCAAGTTCGCAAAAATATTGCGCAATGGTTAAAACCTCAATATCGCTGCTTGCACCAAAAAACATTGTAATGGGGGTTGCTTCATAAATTCTCAAACTGCCGTTTTTGCTTTTAATGGCAAAACTTCCGTATGTAAGCATGCTTGTTGCGGCACCCTTTTTGGATTTTGTCTGCTTGGCGCCGCTTGCAAATGCCTTTATAATGCCCTGTTCTTTAGTGAAAAGGGTCACGAGTTTGTCGTTCTCCCCCACATTCACCTGTTTTATAACTAACCCCTCGGTCGTGAAACGGGTTGTCGCCTGTGCCAAGTATTTCACTTCCCTTGCACGAATTTACATAAGTTAAATAATCTGTAACTTTGCCGCTTGTAATAAACCTAAGCCACGATTTTTCTTTTTCCATTTTTATCACCCAAATTTAGTTTTAGGTGATATTTTTAAAATATAATAGGTAAATTAATCTAATCCAAAGGTGTGGATAAGACCTTGGCGGTTGCGCCAGTCTTCCTTAACCTTTACCCAAAGCTTAACCGATGCTTTTATGCCAAAAAATTCTTCAATATCACGGCGTGACTGCATACCGATTTTTTTAAGCATTGCGCCACCTTTACCAATGATAATACCCTTGTGAGAATCTTTTTCGCAAATGATGGTTGCTTCAATTTCAACAATCGGCTCACCATCGGCGGTGTCACGCTCGACAAAGCGTTCTAAATCGACTGCAATGCCGTGGGGCACTTCTTTATCGAGTGAACGCAATAGTTTTTCTCTTATCATTTCGGCAACAATAACCTTTTCGGGTTGGTCGGTTACATCGTCGGCATCGAAAAAGTGGGGTGACGGTTTTGAAAACTTTTTAATTTCGGTCATTAAAAGGTCAATACCATCCCCTGTTCTTGCTGAAAGGGGTATAACCGCTTCAAAACCGCACGCCTTTGTGTATGCCATAATTACTGAGAGCAGCTCATCCTTTTCTGGAAGCAAATCGATTTTGTTTATTACCAAAACCGCCTTCATTTTGCGCTTTTTAATCTCATCAATCAGTTTTTGCTCAGCAGGGGGCAAATTATCGCCGTCAAACTTGAATTTGGGGTTTGCTTCAACCACCAAAACCGCCGCATCAACATCGCAAAGACCGTCATTAACGGCGCGGTTCATATTTTTATCAAGCTCGTTTCTCGCCTTGTGAAAGCCGGGGGTGTCAATAAAAACAATTTGGTTTTCACCCTCGGTCTTAACACCCATAATTTTGGTGCGGGTGGTTTGGGGCTTGTCCGAAACGATTGCCACCTTTTGACCTAAAATTCGGTTCATTAAAGATGATTTGCCAACGTTTGGTCTGCCAATAATTGTTATAAATGCTGATGTTTGTTTCATAAATTTTTAAACTCCCAAACCCATTTTAATTAAAATTTCTTCTTGTTTTTTAAACATTTCTTTTTCTTCGGCTTCATTGTTTACATGGTCATAGCCCAAAAGGTGAAGCATTGAATGAACGATTAAAAATGCAATCTCACGGTCGATTGAGTGACCATATTCTTCGGCCTGTTTTAACGCGTGCTCGACCGAAATTACAATATCCCCAAGCATTAAAGCATCGGTTTCGGGGTTTATGTCATACTCGCCGTTTTCACCCAGCGGGAAGGACAACACATCGGTCGATTTATCAATACCGCGAAAGGCACTATTAAGTTCTTTAATTTCATCATCGTTTACAAGGGTTACATTAACTTCTGCCAAATCTAAAATCCCTTCAAACAAGAGTGATGAATTACACGCTTTGCGGATAAGTATTCGGTAATTTTTAGGCAGTTCAATGCCTTTTACCTTGTTTTTAATGCTAATTTTTGCGTTCATTTTGTTCTTCATTTCTTTCATAAGCTTTAATAATTTCCTGCACCAAGCGGTGTCTTACAACGTCCTTTTCAGATAATCGCATAATTGCAATGTCATCAATATTTTTTAAAATTTTAACCGCATCTTTAAGACCTGATTTTTTGCCCGACGGTAAATCGATTTGGGTAATATCGCCCGTAACAACGGCTTTTGAATTAAAGCCCAAGCGGGTTAAAAACATTTTCATTTGCTCGCTTGTGGTGTTTTGCGCTTCATCCAAAATTATAAAGCTGTCATCCAGCGTTCTGCCACGCATATATGCCAAGGGG
>JAZSNW010000151.1:0-2130 GCA_045536615.1 Acutalibacteraceae bacterium
GGTGAGGTTATAAATTCTTCAAGTGAAATCGGCGGTATTGCCGTAAACGGTATGAGTTACAGCCGTCGTGACGGCGAAAACGCCAACTCTGCTTTGCTTGTAAATGTAAACCCCGAAGATTTACAAAGTGATGATATTATGGCGGGTTGTTATTTACAACAAAAGGTTGAAAAAGCGGCTTATAATATTAAAAACGGCGCCGTGCCGATTACTACCGTTGGGCAACTTGTCTTTGGCGAAAAGGCGGAAATTAAAAAGGTTAAACCTACTGTAAAACCACAGTTTGTTTTTGCTGATTTTAAAGATATTTTCCCTAATTTCATAACCGACAGTTTAATTGAAGCGTTACCGCTTTTTGATAAGAAAATAAATGGCTTTGCGGATAAATCGGCAATTTTAACCGCCCCCGAAACCCGAAGTTCGTCACCTGTCAGAATTTTAAGGGATGAAAATTATCATTCGCTGTCTCTTGTTGGTCTTTACCCTTGCGGTGAAGGGGCAGGGTATGCAGGCGGTATTATGTCGGCGGCAGTTGACGGCATGCGCGTCGCCGAACAGGTGATTAAGGATTTAATGTAAAATTAAAAACGGTAGAACTCGAATAAAGTTCTACCGTTTTTGTGCTTAAAATCAAGGATTAATCTTTGCTTTTTGCACTTAGGTACTTATTAAATCTAAAAAGCGTGCAATCGTTGGCACCTTCGGGAAAATCATTATCAATCATTTGAGTTTCATACATAGAGTAAGCGTAATCATCTGTGCTTCTTGACCAAACTATGTATGCTCTTTCATTATCGGTGTCATCACGCATTTGATAGCTTGATAAAACCTTTTTAAAATGTATATAGGTTTTGTTTACGGCTTCTTTATATTCTTTCTCTGATGCGAAATCTTTAGAATTAATAATAAATTCCGCCACAAACAAATCATCGTTATTTCCGTCAGTGAAATATTTAAACTCGAGCGTGCCTTTTACTCCAAGAAATTCAGCATAATAAACATCATAAAATTCGCCGGCAGGGTACACATATTCTTCGATTTTATCGGGTTGCCCATATAATTCATATATGTCACTTCGCATAGTTGAAGAATCTAAACCTCTGAAATGTATTGGCTCATCGGGTTTAAATAAGGTGGCACCCCACATGCATATAAAAATTAGTACCGCTAAAATTAAAGCTACTATTTTGCGTATTTTAATAGATTTTCCTGGCGTTGGCACAACAAAGTTTTCATCGGTGTTAATAGTAATATTTTCGCTTTGATATTCTTCGCTGTTTTCAATAGCGTTAAGATATTTTTGTGAAATTGCAGCAAAATTAAGCTGTGGTGCTTCGGTTATTATGTAATTAAATATTTCGGTTGCGGTTTCTAAATCATTTGATTTATAGCAAGCTATCGCATAGGTGTATTTGGTTTGAATTACATTTAATTTAGGCGTTTTGGAGCTGTTAAATTTTGTATTGCTTAATAAATTTTCATAAAATGCTTTACATTCTAAAAATTCACCGGACAAATATAAACCGATGAATTTAAAGAAAAGAAATTGGTTTCGTAGCTTTTCGCAATTTGCGTCGGCTTCGGTTATTATTTGGAACTTATCATATATTAAACGAAGGTTTTCAAAATCGCCGGCATCAAAATAAGCACGGGCAAGATAATGCATATACCAGTATTTATATCTGTTTTGTTTTGGGTCTTTAAGTTTTGCGGTGCAAATATTTATAACAGTTTGATAGTCGCCCGTATAGTAAGCAAAGTCGATTTTTTCAAACAAATGGTTACTTACTATTTTGCCGCACTCGAAAACTGCATTATATTTTAAAGGGTTTAACTCATCAAACAAAATTGAATTAATGTATTTATTGAAGAAAAATGTACCTGTTATTCTTCTGAATAAGAAAAATAAAAGTACTGACAAAATAAACAATAAAGCATTATTAGTTAAAAACAAAATCAAAAATGCAAATATTGCGGCGGTATATATAAAACCCAAAAAACTTAAACGGTATTTTCGCAATATTGACTTTGAATTATATTTATCCATAAAAGCACCTCGTTTCTTGTTATATTATTATATCACAGTAAAATGCAGGGTGCAATGATGATTATTCCAAAAACAAATTAAGC
>JAZSNW010000004.1:0-10007 GCA_045536615.1 Acutalibacteraceae bacterium
TGATGAATTGAAACATTACATAGATTACTACAACAACGAAAGAATATCCTTAAAACTAAAAGGAATGAGCCCGGTACAATACCGAACTCATTCACAAGCAATTTAATATTTAATTTTGTCTAAACTTTTGGGTTCACTTCAGTTGATAGAGGTCTTTTTTTATATCTATTTATTAACTTTTTTGTAAAATTCACACATTGGTATAATTAACGCCGCTAAAACAAAAGCCACAATAAATTGCCACAATTTAAGAATTGTTAAGCCAAAAGCAAAACCAACAGGTGTGAAAACAAGGAAAATAATAATGAAACCCGTCGTGAAAACCGACAAATTCATAAACTTATTAGAAAATACATCTTTTGTAAAAATGCTGCCAACAAGTTTTGAATTAAAGCAATGCAAAATTTGTGCTATTCCAAGTGTTACAAAAGCCATAGAGGTTGCGACTTCGGGTGAAATGAACCGACCGATAATATAAGAAATTAACGAAATTACCGCAATCAAAACACCTTGTATTGCAAGATTAACAAGTGATTTAACATTTAAAATTTTATAAGAACCAACAAAATCATTTTGCTTCATAACCGATTTTTCCGCCTGCTCTTTACTGAAAGAAATTGCGGGTGCCACATCGGTTAAAAGATTTATAAGCAAAAGTTGTACGGCAACCAAAATTGGTGACTTAAAGATAAACGAGCCAATAAGCAATAACAAAAGTTCAGAAAAATTGCAACTGCAAAGATAAGAAACTGTTTTCTTGATATTGCTGAAAAATCCGCGACTTTCTTTTATTGCGTGAACAATCGAACCGAAATTATTTTTAAGAATTATTACATCGGCATTTCCCTTTGCAACATCTGCACCAAATTTACCAATAGCACATCCAACATCAGCAATAGCCAAAGCGTCGGCATCCTGAAGACTGTCGCCCGTGATGGTTACAACCGCTTTTCTGCTTTGCCAAGCTTTAACTATCCTTGCTTTATGTTCGGGCGAAATGCGGGCAAATACGCAATATTTTTCAATAACTTCTGCAAACTCTTCATCAGATAAAGCATCTATTTCAAGGCCTGTAATCGCTTCGGATTCATCCGTTAAAAGACCAATTTTCTTTGCTATTGAAACGGCGGTTTTAATATTATCGCCGGTCAACATATTAACCTTAATTTTAGCGTCTTTACAAACCTTAATGTCCTTATAAATTTCTTCACGGATTGGCTCATTAAGGCCCAAAAGACCCACGAAGGTCAAATCACATTCAATATCTTCGTGTTTCGGATTTGCTGGGATTTCAGAAAGGCGTTTAACGGCAATTGCAACATTTCGAAGCCCGTCGGCCGCCATTTCATTGTCTTTTTTCAAAATATCTTCAATATCACAGTCATTGCATTTTGGCACAACAATTTCAGGCGCACCCTTAACAATTGCAAAAGGTTGCTGATTTATAATTGTTATAACCGTCATACTCTTGCGCTGCGAATCGAAAGGAATTATCGAAATTTTGGGGAACAATGTGGCAATTTCAACATCGCCTTTATGATTAAGTTCTTTACAAGCATTAGAAATCGCATTTTCGGTTGTGTCATTTTGCAATGTGTTGCAAGCCGCCGCCAAGTTAAGAACAACAGATGCCGAATCATCAATAAATCCATTGCCCACATTAACAATTTTTTTGCCGTCGTAAATTGCTTCCAAAACCATTTGATTTTTAGTAAAAATACCGGTTTTATCAGCGCAAATTACATTTGTTTTTCCAATATTTTCAAGCGCATTACTGTCTTTAAAGATAATTTTTTTATCAAAAATACGTTTTGTACCGGCCGCAATAACAATAGTAGAAATTGCATTAAGCCCTTCGGGCATTGCCGCAAAAGCAAGCGCCACAGCATTTAAAAGCGCAGTTAATGTCACACTTGCAAATGGTTCGTTCGACTTAAAGTTTTGTATCATAGTAATTATGAAAATCAAAACACAAACGCACAAAATTAAAATATTGAAAAATTTTGAAATTAAACTTAATTCATTTTGCATTGGCAAACGGTTGCCACCGATTTGAACATTTATTGCATCCGATTTGCCTGTTTCGGTGTTAAGCGCAGTTGCAACAACCACCGCTTTGGCGCTGCCGTGAATTGCAGTTGTAGAAGCAAAAACCATATTACTGCGTTTCTCAATCGGCACAATATCATCTAAAACAACATCGGAATTTTTATCAACAGGAACTTCTTCCCCGCTGACATTAACCTCGTTACAACGAAATTCGGTAGTTTCAATAAGTCGTGCATCGGCGCAAATATAATCACCTTCAGAAAGCAACATAATGTCACCTGGGACCAATTCAACCGAATTAACAAGTTTTACCATTCCGTCACGCAAAACTTTTACCGACGGGTTGGTTGTCTTTTTAATATCAGCCAATGTGCTTTCACAATCAAAAAGGTGAAAAGCCGAAACTATTGCGTTTACAATAACAATACCAATTACCAAAAAACCAAAATAAGCGGTTTTACTTTGATAACTGCTTGCCACAAAAAAGTAAACAATCGACAAAATCATAAGCAAAATGCCTGTTTTTGTAAATTCAGCAAAAAAACCTTTTATTAAAGATGGCTTTTCACTTGTTGAAACAAAGTTTTTGCCGTAAATTTCTTGCTTTTCAAGTACCTCTCCGTTAGCAAGGCCGACATTACAATCAACATTATAATGCTTTAAAACTTCTTCTTTTGAAGAGCTGTGCCAAATCATAATTTCTCCCCTTACAGACTCAAATAATAGTCTTTCATCATTTTTGCATCTTCCGCTTGTGTTCCTGCCGATTCACAAACAAAGGTGGGATTAAGTCCGTATTTTACAACAAGCTCCATAAGTGGCTCAAAATTCGGGCCGTAAAACTCATCCTCAAAGGTTAAGTGCCTTTTTTCACCGCCTGTTGTATATTCAATTTTAGAAAAATGCGAATGGAAATTTTTAAAACGGTATTCACCTAACTGATTTTTAATTTCAAGGAGTATATTTTCAAAATCGTTTTTATCCTTCAAAATACCTAAATCGCGGGCGTTAAGGTGGCCAAAATCAATGCAAGGGATAATTCTTTCATCAATTTTGCAAAGTTCCAACACTTCATAAAGTGTGCCAAGTTGATTAACCTTGCCCATGGTTTCGGGGCAAATATGAATATTTGAAAGACCTTCATCATCAAGTGCTTTTTGTGAAAGTGCCATTGTATCCTTGGCAAGTAAAAGTGCTTCCTCGCGTGAAATTTTGCCGCACGAACCGGTATGCACAATAATCCTATCCCCGCCCATTGCATTAACAGCACGAGCAGACGCCAAAATATAATTGATTGAATTAAGGCGTTTTTCTTCATCAACCGAAGACATAGAAATATAATAAGGTGCGTGTAAAGACAAGGTTATGCCATTTTCTTTTGCAATTTTTCCAAGTTCTGTGGCTTTATCTAAACCGATATTAACACCACGGCCGCATTGGTATTCAAAATGGTCAAGTCCCATTTTAACAAGATATTGCGGAACTTGTAAACTTGTTTTATATCCTTGTGCTTTAAAGCTGTCACCTGTACCTGCGGGACCAAATTTAGCGGACATATTATTCCTCCGTATTGACAATTTTCAGTTTCTCAATTAAAAACGCTTCTACCTTGCGCTTCATTCTGAAACGAAGTGAAGTTTCGAGCTTTATGGGTGTTAAAAGTATTGTTTTAACGCCGACAACATTACCACCGAGTGTATCGGTAAAAAGTTGGTCGCCAACAATTGCGGTTTCAACCCTTTTGGTGCCAAGCCGTTGTAATGCGCGCAAATAACCAAAGGGCAACGGTTTCAAACCAAGTGATATAAAATCAAGCCCTATTCTTTTAGCAAACGGTGTTAAGCGTTTAGAATTAGAATTTGACAAAACGGTCATTTTAACACCATTTTCACGCATCATATCAAGCCATTCAGGAAGACCTTCGGTTAAAACTTGTCCATGATGTGTGGATAAAGTATTATCAACATCCAAAATAAGCGCTTTGATACCGTATTTATTTAAAACACCAACTGAAATGTCGGTGACTTTTTCCAATTTAATTAAAGGTTTTAAAAACATTTTCATACCTCAATAAAAAAGGCGGTTGAAATTCAACCGCCTTAATCACTTAATTTTAGCGGAACTTTCTTTTACGAGCAGCTTCCGACTTCTTCTTACGCTTTACAGAGGGTTTTTCATAGTGTTCTCTCTTACGTACTTCTTGAATTACACCGTCTTTTGCGGTTTGTCTTTTAAAGCGACGCAAAGCGTTATCGAGTGATTCATTTTCTTTGATTCTAACTTGACTCATTATATTCCCTCCCTCCACCAAAATAGCAGGGGTAATTTTCAAAAAAAGCGGTATTCCGCACAAAAAGGGTTTAACCCTTTATTAGTTATTTATTGCGATGATATTTGCAACAATTGCCAACACAAAAAACGCAATAGCAAAATACTTAGTCATACGAGCTAACTTAGCATCCATAGTTCTTGCTTTTGTCTTTGACAAGAAAGTATCAGCACCACCGGAGATTACACCATTGATACCTGCGCGACGGCCTTGTTGGAAAATAACAATAAAAACAATAGCCAAAGATACTAAAAGAACTACTGCGCCAATGATATATTCGAGTACGCTCATAATTTCACCTCCAATGATAAATCAGCAATTTATATGATATCATATATTACAGAAAAATGCAACAAAAATTTTAAATTTTTACTTTATTTTACAACAATGTTAACTAATTTTTTGGAAACATATAATTCTTTGATTATTGTTTTGCCTGAAATTTCGTTTATAACAGCGTCTTCACACTTTGCAAGTGCAATAGCGTCAGCAGCAGAAATATCAGCATCAACAGTAAGACGAGCCCTGATTTTGCCGTTAATTTGAACAACAATTTCAACTGCTTTGTCAACACATTTTGCCTCGTCATAAACGGGCCAAGCGGTTTCGTTAAGCATACCGTCAAAACCACAAATTTCCCAAAGTTCTTCGGTAATGTGTGGTGCAAAAGGATTCAAAAGTGTTATAAATGTCTTATATTCGTCCTTTGTGATAGCGCCGGTAGAATTTATGGTGTTCATCAATGCCATTAAAGCGGCAATAGCGGTGTTCATTTTAAGACCTTCAATGTCTTCGGTCACCTTTTTAATGGTGCGGTGCATTTCCGCCTCGATATTAGCACGATAACCCTTTTCATCAGTTATAATATCCTGCATTGCCCAAACTTTGTCAAGGAAACGCTTACTTCCCTTAATTGAAGACATGCTCCAAGGAGCAGCTTTTTCAAAATCGCCAATGAACATTTCATAAACGCGCATTGTGTCAGCGCCGTAATCGTTAATGATTTCATCGGGGTTTACAACATTACCGCGGGATTTAGACATCTTTTCGCCGTTTTCGCCCAAAATCATACCGTGGCTTGTACGCTTAGCATAAGGTTCAGCATTTGGAACTGCATCAATATCATAAAGGAACTTGTGCCAGAAACGGCTGTATAAAAGGTGAAGTGTTGTATGTTCCATACCACCGTTATACCAGTCAACAGGGCACCAATATTCAAGCGCTTCTTTTGAAGCAAATTCTTTGTCATTATGTGGGTCGCAATAACGAAGGAAATACCAAGAAGAGCCCGCCCATTGAGGCATAGTATCGGTTTCACGCTTTGCAGGAGCACCGCAATGAGGACAGGTTGTATTAACCCAGTCAGTCATTTTAGCCAAGGGTGATTCGCCGTTATCGGTCGGCTCGTAAGAATCTACATTAGGCAACAATAAAGGAAGTTCGCTTTCAGGTAGCGGAACATAACCGCACTTTTCACAATAAACCATTGGGATTGGTTCGCCCCAATATCTTTGGCGTGAGAATACCCAGTCACGAAGTTTATAGTTGGTTTTAACACTGCCTATTCCCTTTTCACAAAGCCATTTTTGAATTGCTTTTTTTGCCTCTTCAACCGACAAACCATTAAGGAAGTCAGAGTTTACCAAAACACCTGTTGCACAGTCGGTAAATGCTTCTTTTTGAACATCTTCGCCGCCTGCTACAACTTCAATAATCGGCAAATTAAACTTTTTAGCAAATTCCCAGTCACGTGTGTCGTGTGCGGGAACCGCCATAATTGCGCCTGTGCCGTAAGAAATAAGTACATAGTCTGAAATGAAAATCGGAATTTCGGTATTATTTACAGGGTTAATTGCCTTAACACCCAAAAGTTTAACGCCGGTTTTATCCTTTGCAAGTTCGGTACGTTCAAAGTCAGACTTTTTAGCAGATTGCTCTTGATAAGCCAAAACTTCTTCATAATTTTCAATTTTATCTGCCCATTTTTTAAGTAATGGATGTTCGGGCGACATTACCATATATGTTGCGCCAAATAAAGTGTCAGCACGGGTGGTGAAGATTTCAAAAGTGTCACCAATTGTGGTGTTAAAGGTAACCTGTGTGCCGAAAGATTGACCAATCCAGTTGCGTTGTTGTGTTTTTACACGGTCAATAAAATCAACATTGTTAAGGCCGTCTAAAAGTTTCTCGGCATATTCGGTAATTTTAAGCATCCATTGGCTTTTTTCTTTTTGAACAACTTCACTGCCACAACGTTCGCAAACGCCGTTTACAACCTCTTCATTTGCCAAAACACACTTACAAGAGGTGCACCAGTTAACCGACATTTCCTTTTTATAAGCAAGACCTTCTTTAAAAAGTTGCAAGAAAATCCACTGTGTCCACTTATAATATGAAGGGTCGGTGGTGTTGATTTCACGGCTCCAGTCAAATGAAAAGCCCAAAGACTTTAACTGACGCTTGAAGTTAGCAATGTTGTTTTCAGTAACAATAGATGGGTGGATATGGTTTTTAATTGCAAAGTTTTCGGTAGGAAGACCGAAAGCATCCCAACCCATTGGATAAAGCACGTTAAAGCCCTGTAAACGCTTTTTACGGGCAACAATGTCAATTGCAGTATAAGAACGTGGATGACCTACATGAAGGCCCTGCCCCGATGGATATGGGAATTCAACAAGACCAAAAAATTTCGGTAAGGTATAATCATTTTTTGCTTCAAAGGTGTGGTTATCATCCCAAACCTGTTGCCATTTCTTTTCAATGTTAGAATAATCGTAAATATTTGCCACTTTTTAGTCCCCCATTGCTTCAACTAAAATTTTATCTAAATCAACTGCAGGTGCATCTGCCCACATTTTATCAAGTCCGTAAAATTCACGGTCCTGTCGTGAAAATACGTGAACAATTACCGATTCATAGTCAAGCGCTATCCAACCGGTTGTTTTCCCTTCAATATGATGAGGTCTAACCCCCGCCTCTTCAAGTTTTGCTTCAACCTCGTCAGCAAGCGCGCGAACATGGGTCGAAGAAGTTGCAGTCGCTATTACAAAATATTCGGTCAAAACGGTAAGCTCGTCCACCTTAACGGCCGTAAGCTCACGCGCTTTTTTAGAATTTAGCGCATTAGCGGCAATTTTCATAATTTCAAAAGAATCCAAACCTTTTCCTCCTAAACAAGTGTTACTGCTTCGTTATATGCAGCAACTGTATCTAAATGAACTGCTTTTTTGCTGTTCACCAAATCACAAATTGAATATTGCAAAGCGTAAACAAACGCTTTATCAAGCGATTCATCAACATATTGCCTAATCACATCAACATCGCTGTAAGTTCGATCAAGGGAAGTAAAATCAGCAAGATAAATTATTTTTTCGAATTTGCTCATCTTGGCCCTTGCGGTTGTGTGATAACGGACAGCGTCGATAATATCGCGGTCAGAAATATTTAGAATATGCTCGATATAAGCGGCGCCCGAAATAGCGTGCCATAACTTTTTAGCATTTTTTTCAATATCGTTTAGCATTATACCAAACTGCGAAAAAATTTGCAAGTGTTCATCCAAATCGGCATTCTTTGTTATATCGTGCAAAAGCCCCGCAAAATATGCTTTTTCGGCATCTTCTCCATATTTTAAAGCCAAACGCTTTGCTTCGTTAGCAACGCAAAGAGAATGCTTAAAACGATATTCATCAAGGCGGGTGGCTAATAAATCAATATACTTTTTATAATCCATAAAGTCCCCTATCCTTAATATATTCATAAACCTTTTCGGGCAAAAATTCTTTTAAAGGTGTTTTTCTAAAATCAGTTGAAGAAACATTACTAATTTCATTATCCATTAAAATAATTTGCATACCATTTTCGCTAAAACGCTTAATGCAACTGTTGAATTCATCATTATCGGTAGAAGTTCTTGAAAAAACAATAAACGGCAACATTTTCATAAGTTCATCGGCTTTATACCATTTATCAAAATAAACAAGCATATCGCCACCGCAAACAAAAGCAAAGTTTTCATTTGGGTAAATTTCTTTTAAAAGGTTTACGGTGTCATAGGTATAACTTTTACCCTCTCGTTTAAATTCGATATCGCAAACCTGGGCCTTCGAAAAATCAGCGGCCACAATTTCGCACATTTTAATGCGGTCGGCATCATTTACAAGCTCATCAGCCGACTTATGCGGTGGTATTCTATCAGGCATTATTAAAATTTTACCAATTTTTTCACTATTATCAAGGGCTTTAAGCATCTCATAATGACCGCTGTGAAACGGGTTAAAGGTGCCGCCAAAAATGGCTGTAAATAGCATATTATTTCACCAATTTGATAGTTTTATTATCTTTACTTTCTCTATAAAGAATAAAGCGCGAGCCAATAACCTGCACAACATCGCATTTAACCGCTGCTGCTAATTCATCAGCCGCCTCACGAGAAGTTAACGGACAGGTTTCCAAAACACGAAGTTTTATAAGTTCTCTGGCTTCTAAAGCATCATTAACCTGTTTAATAGTATTATCAGAAATACCTGATTTACCTATTTGTAAAATTGTTTCATAATCGTTCGCCATACCGCGAAGTTGTGCTCTTTGTCTACTGTTAAGCATATTTAAACCTCAATATATTTTTTAAGTTCTTCTTTAAATTTTAAAAGTGCTTTTCCCCTGTGGCTTATTGCGTCTTTTTCATCGTCGGTTAACTGACTGAACGGACCTTTTTCGCTAATAAAAAGCGGGTCATAACCAAAGCCACCGTTGCCAACTTGTCTTTCAAAAGCGATATGTCCGTGACATTCACCCCTAACGGTAAACTGTTTGCCATCAGGAAAAACACAAGCAATAGCCGCAACATAATAAGCAGTGCGTTTTTCCATCGGTACACCCGAAAGCTCACCTAAAAGCTTATCATTATTCATTTCATCATTGCCGTGCTCGCCCGAAAATCTGGCCGAAAAAACACCGGGTCTGCCGTCAAGATAATCAACACAAATACCGCTGTCATCTGCAACCGAGATATAACCCGTTTGTGTAAGACCTGATTTCGCCTTGATTATCGCATTTTCTTCAAAGGTCATACCATCTTCAATAGCATCTTTAAAGGGAAAATCTAAATCGCTTTCACATAAAACCTCAAAGCCCATTGGAATTAAAATTCTTTTAAGCTCGCGAAGTTTCTTTTGATTTTTTGTTGCAATAAATACCTTCATTACATTTCACCATCAAAAATTCCGTTTACAAATTCGGTAGCAGTAAAGGGCTGTAAATCATCAATACCCTCACCCACGCCAACAAATTTAACGGGGATTTTAAGTTCATTTTTAATTGGTATTATAATTCCACCCTTTGCAGTGCCGTCAAGTTTTGTCAGTATCAGACCGGTGATAAAGGCCGCTTCCTGAAATTCCTTTGCCTGTGACACAGCATTTTGTCCCGTTGTTGCGTCTAGAACCAAAAGCGTTTCTTTTGATGAATCCGGCAGTTCACGATTTATAACACGATTGATTTTAGCAAGTTCGTCCATCAGATTTTTCTTGTTGTGAAGACGACCGGCGGTATCAACGATCAGAACATCAGCCTTTTTGCTTTTAGCAGAATTTATAGCGTCATAGACCACAGACGCAGGATCTGCACC
>JAZSNW010000090.1:0-2317 GCA_045536615.1 Acutalibacteraceae bacterium
GCATTGCGTGCATTGTGATATGTTCAAGTCCCTTAGGGATTGACGGGTTGATTGTTGTAGGAAGTTGTGGGTCGCGTTGCAACTGCATAATAGCAACCGAAACAGCACTTTCTGCTTGGAATGGCAACCTGCCTGTAATCATTTCATAAAGCATAACACCTACAGAATAAATGTCCGCTTTTTCGTCTGTCTTTTCTCCCCTTGCCTGTTCGGGGCTAACATAGTGTACAGAGCCAATTGCTTTATCGGTAATGGTGCGTTGGTCACTACGGGCAAAACGCGCAATACCAAAGTCGGTAACCTTAATAGTGCCGTCAGATAAAACCATAATATTCTGGGGTTTAACATCACGGTGTACAATACCCTTATCGTGAGCGTGTTGTAATCCCTTTAAAATCTGAACAGTAAAGTGTACAGCGTCATTCCAACGAAGACTACCTTCATTTTCAATAAATTCTTTAAGGGTGATACCTTCAATATATTCCATAACAATATACTGAATAAGGTCACCAAACGAAACATCATAAACATTTACGATATTGGGGTGAGAAAGCATTGCAATAGCTTTCGATTCGTTTTTAAAGCGGCGCAAAAATTCGTCATTTGACAAAAATTCTTCTTTTAAAATTTTAATGGCAACCATACGGTTTTCTTGGTTGTCAAATGCCTTATAAACACGGGCCATACCGCCTTCGCCCACAATTTCACGTATTTCATATCTGCCGTCAAGGCGTTTACCAACATACTTATCCATAAAATTCATCCTTTCATTACTTGGTGAGTGTAACAACCGTTATGTTGTCACCGCCACCACCCGCATTTGCAAGATTAACAAGCATTTCGGGAACTAAACTAATGTCGTTTTCTTTAAATGTTTTAAGTATAGCGTCGTTGGGCGCAAAATTTGTAAGACCGTCGGTGCAAAGTAAAAGAGTTTCATTATCATTTAAAACCATTTCACCGGTATCAACCGCCACATCTTCAAGGGCACCCAGCGCACGGGTAATAACATTCTTTCGTGGATGCTTTACAGCATCTTCGGGGGTGATTTCACCCGATTCAATAAGGGTTTGAACTATTGAATGGTCACGAGTTATTTGAGTAATGTCATCATTTATAAGGTAAAGTCGGCTGTCACCCACGTGCGCAAAAGCCACTTCGTTACCTTTAACAACAACCACAACCGCAGTTGTACCCATTCCGTTAAGATTTTCGTCCTTTTTTGCCATATCAAAAAGTGTGATATTGGCACTTGTTAGGGCATTTTTCAAAATCTTGGTAAAATCCCCTATCGACATTTTTTTGCGGTAAGAATTGATAATATATTCGCTGATTATTTTAACGGCAGTTTGACTGGCAACATCACCTGCGTTTGCACCGCCCATACCGTCACACACAACAGCAAATGCAATATCCTGTGAAATTTCACCCGCAAAAAACGCATCTTGATTTAATGACCGTTCTTTGCCGATGTCAATTTGACTGTAGATTTTCACAGACATTCTCCTCCTTTACTTTTCGTCTTAACTGACCGCAGGATGCATCAATATCTGCACCTAAGGTTCTGCGAACAGTTGCGTTAATCCCATTTTTTATAAGTCGTTCTTTAAAATGAATTATTCTATTCATATCCGGCTTTTTAAAGGAATTTTCATTAACCGGATTTGCAGGTATTAAATTAACGTGGCACATTATACCGCGAAGCCGTTTGGCAAGCTCATCAGCACAAGCATCACTGTCATTTACATTTTCAATTAAAGCATATTCAAAAGAAATTCGGCGTGTGGTAACCTTTTGGTATTCCCGACAGGCCGCTAAAAGCTCGTCAACACCCCATTTTTTATTAACCCTCATCATACTGCTTCGAATTTCATCATTTGGTGCGTGAAGCGAAATTGAAAGTGTTATGGGGAAGTTATAATCTTTAAGTTCTTTAATTTTACTAACCACACCCGAGGTTGAAAGCGAAATATGGCGATATCCGATACCCGGTCCTTCCGGGTTGGAAACAAGTTCTAAAAACTTTTTAACGTTATCGAAGTTGTCAAGCGGCTCTCCCATTCCCATAAGGACAATGTTGGATATTCTGACATTGTTGTCATCCCCCGCCTTTATAACTTGCGCCAACATTTCGGAAGGCAGAAGATTTCGGCAAAGTCCGCCAAGCCCCGACGCACAAAAACTGCATCCCATACGGCAACCAACCTGCGTTGAAATGCAAACCGTATATCCGTGTTCATATTTCATAAATACAGATTCTATATACTCCCCGTCAAACAGTTCGTATACATATTTTACGGTGCCGTCAAGTTTTGAC
>JAZSNW010000003.1:0-10278 GCA_045536615.1 Acutalibacteraceae bacterium
AACCTTTACGGTCTTTCAACCAAGGTTTATGCGAAAATGAAGGCAAAGAACGGCCTTAAATAATTAGTTAATTAAATCGTCACAGTGCCGCACTTGCGGTACTGAGGGCGATTTTGTCGCAATATTGCCCTTTTTTAAAATGGGCGAAAGGAATGTATTTTAATGGATAAAATGTGGGCGGGCAGGTTCGAAAAGGCCCTTGATAAACAAGCGGATGACTTTAATTCTTCAATTCATTTTGACTGCCGTATGTATAAGCAAGATATCACCGGCTCTATGGTGCATGCCACAATGTTGGCTAATCAAGGCATTATCTCTAAAACCGAAGCCGAGGTAATTATTAACGGCCTTAGCGGTATTTTAGAGGATATTGAAAATGGCGCTTTGGCTATTGATATGGATGCCGAGGATATTCATATGTTTGTCGAAGCCGAGCTTACTAAAAGAATAGGTGACACAGGCAAAAAGTTACATACTGCAAGAAGCCGTAACGACCAGGTTGCCCTTGATGTTCGCCTTTATCTTGCAAACGAATGTGAAGAAATTGGTAAGCTTATTGTTGACCTCATCGGTGCAATTAAAGACAAGGCCGAGGAATATAAGGATGCAATTATGCCGGGTTACACCCATCTTCAAAGGGCACAACCAATTACATTTGCACACCACATTTTAAGTTATGCTTTTATGTTAAAGCGTGACTTTGAGCGTCTTCAAGATGCTTTAGGCAGAATGTGGTCACAGTGTCCCATCGGCTCTTGCGCTTTGGCGGGTACAACATATAATACCGACCGCGCTTTTGAAGCCGAACGCCTTGGCTTTAACGGTATTTCGCTTAACAGCATTGACGGTGTTTCCGACCGTGACTTTTGTTTGGAACTTTTGTCGGCTTATGCAATTTTAATGATGCACTTATCACGCTTTTCGGAAGAGATTATTTTGTGGTCAAGCTGGGAATTTAAGTTTATCGAACTTGATGACAGTTATACAACCGGCTCCAGCATTATGCCACAAAAGAAAAATCCCGATATGGCCGAGCTTGTGCGTGGCAAAACAGGCAGAGTATATGGCGATTTAATGGCGCTGCTTACCACCTTAAAGGGTATTCCGCTTGCGTACAACAAAGATATGCAAGAAGATAAAGAAGCAATTTTTGACGCGGTTGATACTGTTAAAATGTGTCTTTCGGTATTTACACCAATGGTTGCCACAATGACCGTTTTAAAAGATAATATGTATAAAGCAGCAGGCAAGGGCTTTATCAATGCAACCGACCTTGCTGATTATATGGTTAAAAAGGGTATGCCTTTTAGAACTGCTTATAAGCACGTTGGCGAAATTGTGGCTTATTGCATTAAAGAAAATTTGGTGTTAGACACAATGCCCATTGAAAAATATAAAGAGTTTAGCGATATTTTCGATAACGATTTATATAACGAAATTTCACTTGAAACTTGTGTTGCAAAGCGCATTTCATTGGGTAGCACAGGCCCCGATTCGGTTCAGACACAAATTAAGTATTTTACGGAGTTTTTAAATGAAAAAGGTATTCATTGATGGAAGCGCCGGTACAACGGGGCTTCGTATAAAAGAGCGTCTTGATGGTAGGGATGATATTGAGCTTATAGTTTTAAGTGAAGAAAAACGCAAGGATATAAATGCCCGAAAGCAGGCGCTTAACAGTGCTGATATTGCGTTTCTGTGTCTTCCGGACGCCGCCGCTATTGAAGCCGTATCGCTTATAGAAAATGATAAAACGGTGGTTTTGGATACTTCGACTGCCCACCGCACAAACGCGGGGTGGGCTTACGGTTTTCCCGAACTTTCTAATGATTTCTTTGAAAAGGTTAAGACCTCAAAAAGAATTGCTGTTCCCGGTTGTCACGCAAGTGGTTTTATCGCGCTTATGTATCCGCTTATCGAAAGAGGGATTTTAAATAAGGATATTAAGCTTTGCTGCACTTCTTTAACGGGTTATAGTGGTGGCGGTAAAAATATGATTGCTGATTATGAAAATGATGAGCGAGATGCACTTTTAGACGCACCCCGTATGTACGGTGTCACCCAAAATCACAAGCATCTTCCCGAAATGGTGAAAATTTGCGGACTCCAAAATGCACCCGCATTTTTACCAATTGTTGCCGACTTTTATAGTGGTATGGAGGTTATAATTCCGCTTTTTAAAAAGGATATAAATGGCACAACTGAAGATATTAAGAATATTTATAAAGAAAAATATCGAGGCCCGATCGTTAATTACTGTGATAATTTTACTGAAAATGGCTTTGTTTCGGCAAATAAATTGTCCTTTAATGACGGTATGCAAATATCGGTTATGGGCAATGACGAAAGGGTTTTGCTATGCGCCCGTTATGACAACCTTGGCAAAGGTGCTTCGGGTGCTGCAATAGAGTGTATGAACATGGTACTTGATACAGATTTAGTAGAAGGTTTAGATATATAGGTGAATTTTATGAAAATTATTAACGGTGGCGTGTGTGCTGCTAAGGGTTTTGCCGCAAACGGTATACATTGCGGTATAAGAAAAAATAAATTAAAAAGAGATTTAAGTTTAATTTACAGTGAGGTTGTGGCTAATGCTGCGGCGGTTTATACAACCAACCTTGTAAAAGGTGCACCGCTTTTGGTTACAAAAAAGCATCTTGAAGATGGCAAAGCGCAGGCAATTATCTGTAACAGTGGTAATGCGAATACCTGTAATGCGAACGGTGTTGAAATTGCCGAGCGTATGTCTTCTTTGTTGCAAAATGAAATGGGAATCAGTGCTAATGATATTGTTGTTGCTTCTACCGGTGTTATTGGTCAACCGCTTGATATCACACCCATTAAAAACGGCATACCCGTTTTGGTTAACGGTTTGGGTAAAAACAGCAATTTTGCGGCCGAGGGTATTATGACCACTGATACAAAAATGAAAGAGGTTGCGGTGGAATTTGATATCTGCGGCAAGACTTGTAAAATCGGTGGTATTGCAAAGGGCTCGGGTATGATTCATCCCAATATGGCAACAATGCTTGTGTTTATTACCACTGACTGTGCCATCTCTTCTGAAATGCTTCAAAAAGCACTTTCGACCGATATTCAAACTACCTTTAATATGGTTTCTATTGACGGTGACACTTCAACTAATGATATGGTCGTGGTTTTGGCAAATGGTATGGCCGAAAACGAAGAAATTACGGCCGACGGTCAGGAATTTAATGTATTTATGAAGGCGCTTAATACCGTTTGTGTTAATTTGTGTCGTAAAATTGCAGCCGATGGTGAGGGCGCAACCAAATTACTTGAATGTAAAGTTTTAAATGCTGAAAGCCCAGAAATTGCAAAAATTGTTGCGAAATCGGTTGTATGCTCGTCGCTTACAAAGGCGGCAATGTTCGGTGCTGATGCTAACTGGGGCAGGGTGCTTTGCGCTATCGGTTATTCAGGCGCAAAGGTAGATGTTAATAAAATTGATGTTTGTTTTAAGTCGCAAAAAGGCGAAATTTTGGTTTGCGAAAACGGTGCAGGGGTCGATTTTTGCGAAGAAAAGGCAAAAGAAATTCTTTTAGAAAGCGAAATTGAAATCCTTGTAAACTTGGGCAGCGGAGAAGCATCATCTACTGCTTGGGGCTGTGACCTTACTTATGATTATGTAAAAATCAATGGTGATTACCGTACTTAATATTTGGGGCGAGCAAATTACTGCTCGCCTGTAAGTCTTTATTTGGAGGATAAAAAATGTCTTTAAATATTACTAATGCTCAGCGTGCCGAGGTGCTGACACAAGCACTTCCGTATATTCAAAATTACAATAAAAAAACCATTGTAATTAAATACGGCGGTAACGCAATGATAAACGAAGAATTAAAGCAGCAGGTTATGGAGGATATTATTCTTTTACGCCTTGTCGGCGTGAGAATAGTGTTAGTTCACGGCGGAGGCCCTGAAATTACCGAAACTCTTTCTAAAATCGGCAAGGAAACTGTTTTTGTAGACGGCCTTCGTGTTACTGACAAGGAAACTGCTGAGGTTGTACAGATGGTGCTTGCAGGCAAGATCAATAAAAGTCTTGTAAACCTTCTACAAATGAAGGGTGGCAAGGCAATGGGTATTTCTGGTATTGACGGTAAAATGATTACCGCAAAGCCCAAGGATACTCGGCTTGGCTTTGTTGGAACAATTACCGATGTTAATATTGAACCCATAACCGACCTTATCCGCCATCATTACATACCTGTTGTTTCAACAATTGCACGTGATGACGAGGGCAACGTTTATAACATTAACGCCGATACTGCCGCCGCTTATATTGCAGGTGCGCTTGAAGCCGAATGTTTAATTTCAATGACAGACATTGCAGGCATTTTAAAGGATAAGGATAACCCTGACACCTTGATTCCCAAAATCACCGTTAGCGAAGCTGCAAAGCTTTTTGAGGACGGCACCATTTCGGGCGGTATGATACCAAAGGTTGACTGCTGTCTTGAAGCAATTAAGCGCGGTGTAAAAAAGGTGTTTATAATGGATGGCCGTGTGCCACATTCGCTTCTTATTGAAACCCTTACAAACGAGGGTGCAGGCACAATGGTTGTTGGTGACTAATATGAATATTTTTGAAAAAGATAGTTGTTATATTGCTCCTACTTATGCTCGTTTTCCGCTTGATTTAGTTTCGGGCAAGGGTTCATTTTTATACGACGGTAACGGCAAAAAATATATTGATATGGCATCGGGTATTGCGGTTAATACCTTCGGCCTTTGTGATGAGGAATGGGTAGCCGCCGTAACAAAACAGCTTAACACCCTTCAACACGCATCAAACCTTTATTATACAAAGCCCTGTACTGATTTGGCGGAAATTTTATGTCAAAGAACAGGTCTTAAAAAGGTGTTTTTTTCAAATTCGGGGGCTGAGGCAAACGAATGTGCGATAAAGGTAGCAAGAAAATATGCCGCTGATAATAAGGGAAGCGATTATCATACGGTAATTACCCTTAAAAACAGTTTTCACGGTCGTACAATAACAACCCTTGCCGCAACAGGACAGGATGTTTTTCATAACGACTTTTTGCCTTTGACCGACGGATTTGTTTATGTTGAGGCCAATAATATTTCCGACCTTGAGGCAAAGGTAAAATTAAATAAGGCTTGTGCCATTATGTTTGAATGTGTGCAGGGCGAGGGCGGTGTACTTCCTCTTGAAAAGGCCTTTGTAGATACCATTTTTAATATCGCAAGGGAAAACGATATTTTAACTATCGCTGATGAAGTTCAAACAGGCAACGGCCGTACAGGTAAGCTTTACGGCTTTATGAATTACGGCGTTTTGCCCGATATCATTTCTACCGCAAAGGGTCTTGGTAACGGTTTACCGCTAGGTGCTACTATGCTTGGCGAAAAGGTGAAAGACGTATTGGGTGCGGGTACACATGGCTCAACCTTTGGCGGCAACCCCGTATCCTGTGCGGGTGCTATAAGCGTAATTAACCGTATTGACGATACACTTTTAAATGCTGTTAAAGAAAAGTCAGAATATATCTTTAATACCCTTAAAACTGCAAAGGGTGTTAAAAGTGTTAGCGGTATGGGCCTTATGATTGGTATAGAAACTGAAAAGGATGCAAGTGAAGTTATTAAATATTGTATGGATAACGGCGTTTTGCCAATAAAGGCAAAAAATAAGGTTCGTCTTTTGCCAGCTTTAAATATCGGTTGGGATGAACTTCGTGAAGCAGTTGAAATTATTAAGAAAGGTTGCGAGATTTGAGATGGATTTTAAAGGAAAAAGCTTTTTAAAGCTTCTTGATTTTACTCCCGCTGAAATCGATTGTCTTATCGATTTGGCAAGTGAACTTAAACAAAAGAAAAAAATGGGCATTCCGCACCGTTTGTGCGAAGGTAAAAATATTGCCTTAATTTTTGAAAAGACAAGCACCCGTACTCGTTGCAGCTTTGAAGTTGCGGCGTATGATTTGGGTATGGGGGTTACATATCTTGACCCACAGGGTTCACAAATTGGCAAAAAAGAAAGCATTGCCGACACCGCGCGTGTGCTTGGCCGTATGTATGACGGTATTGAATATCGTGGTTTTGGGCAAGAAATTGTTGAAGAACTTTCTAAATATGCGGGTGTTCCCGTGTGGAACGGCTTAACTAACGAATTTCACCCCACCCAAATTTTGGCCGACTTTTTAACAGTTAAAGAAAAATTTGGCAAACTTCAAGGCGTGAACTTTGTTTATATGGGCGATGCCCGTTATAATATGGGTAATTCTTATATGGTGGGTGCCGCTAAAATGGGTATGAACTTTACCGTTTGTGCACCTGAAAAATATTTCCCCACAAGCGATTTGATTGAAACTTGTCAAGCAATAGCAAAAGAAACAGGGGCTACCATTACCTTCGAAACCGACCCCATGAAAGCAACAAAAGGTGCCGATGTTATTGCAACTGATGTTTGGGTTTCAATGGGCGAACCCGACAGCGTTTGGGAAGAAAGAATTAAAGATTTATCACCTTATCAAGTTAATAAAAAAGTTATGGAAAATGCAGGTGAACAAGCAGTATTTATGCATTGCTTACCATCATTCCACAACCTTGATACTACCTTGGGCAAACAAATTGGCGAAAAGTTTGGCATCAGCGAAATGGAAGTAACTGACGAAGTTTTTGAAAGCAGTCAGTCAATTGTTTTTGATGAAGCCGAAAACCGTATGCACACAATTAAAGCGGTTATGGCCGCAACTCTTTAAATAGGGGATTATTACAATGCGTATTGTTGTTAAAATTGGTACTTCAACCTTGGCTCACAAAACGGGGCTTTTAAATATTCACCGTGTTGAAGAACTTTGCAAGGTTATGAGCGACCTTAAAAATGCAGGAAACGAAGTTATTTTGGTGTCTTCGGGCGCTATCGGTATGGGTGTTGGCAAATTGTCGTTAACACAAAAGCCAACCGATATCCCCACAAAACAGGCGGCAGCTGCTGTTGGTCAATGTGAGCTGATGTATACCTATGACCGTTTGTTTTCGCAGTATAATCATACCGTTGCACAAATTCTTTTAACGGGCGAAGATGTTGGCGAAGATACCCGCCGCAAAAATTTTGAAAACACAATGTGCCGACTTTTAGAACTTTCGGTAATACCGATTATTAACGAAAACGACTCGATTTCCATCGCTGAAATTGAAATTGGTGATAACGACACCTTGGGCGCTATTGTTGCAACCGCAATTCACGCTGATTTGCTTATAATTTTATCTGATATAGACGGTCTTTACACCGCAGACCCACACCAAAATAGCGATGCAATACTTTTACATAAGGTTGAAAAAATTGATGAAAATATTGAAGCAATGATAGGCGGTGTAGGTAGTTCGCTTGGTACAGGCGGTATGGCTACCAAAATTAAGGCCGCCAAAATTGTTACAAAACAGGGTATTGATATGGTTATTGCTAATGGTGACACACCGTCATATCTTTATGATATTGTTGACGGAAAAAATATCGGAACTCGTTTTATTGGTGAAAAGTAATGACAACATTTGAAATTTTGAAAAAAGCAAAGGCGGTGTCTTTGAGCGCCGCTTTACCTACCGATATAAAAAATAACGCCCTTACCGCAATGGCAAAGGCACTTATTGACGCGACTGATGAAATTTTATTAGCAAATAAAATTGATATGGAAAATGCCAAAGGTAAAATAAGCGATACAATGCTTGACCGCTTGATGCTGAATAGCGACCGCATTAAAACCATGGCAAAGGGGATAGAGGATGTCCGCGATTTGCCCGATAATGTTGGCAAAGTTTTAAGCGAGCACACTTTACCAAATGGCTTGGTTGTTAATAAGGTTGCTGTACCTATTGGTGTTGTGGCAATTATTTATGAAAGCCGCCCAAATGTAACTTCTGATGCTGCGGCACTTGCCTTTAAAAGCGGTAATGTTTGTGTTCTTCGTGGCGGTAAAGAGGCATTTAATTCGGCAAAAGCCATTGTGAATGCCCTTAAAAAAGGCCTTGCGGAATGTGGAGTTAATAGTGATTATGTAAACCTTGTTGAAGACACCACCCGCCAAAGTGCTAACGAACTTATGACAGCGCGTGGTTTGGTGGATGTACTTATTCCGCGCGGTGGCAAGGGCTTAATTCAGGCATGTGTTGAAAACGCTAAAGTGCCTTGCATTGAAACAGGCACAGGCATTTGCCACATTTTTGTTGAAAAAACTGCCGATTTTGATATGGCGCTTAAAATTGTTGACAACGCAAAAACAAGTCGCCCATCAGTTTGCAACGCGGCGGAGGTTTTGCTTGTTGACAGACAAGCCGCAAACGAATTTTTGCCCCGACTTTTTGAAATGTTTAACGGTAGGGTAGAACTTATCGGTTGCAAGGATACTTGCGGTATAATCAAAGTTAAACCCGCAGGGGATGAAGATTTTGATACCGAATTTTTAGATTATAAAATGGCTATAAAAGTTGTTGATGGCGTGTCGGCAGCGGTAGAGCATATTGCCGGTCATTCCACCCACCACAGTGAAAGCATTATCACATCGGATGAAAATGCGGCAAACTACTTTACCGCTTGTGTTGATTCGGCGGCGGTTTATGTTAATGCTTCCACCCGTTTTACCGACGGGGGCGAATTTGGGCTTGGCTGTGAAATGGGCATTTCCACCCAAAAGATTCATGCCCGCGGTCCCATGGGGCTGGGGGAACTTAATACTTATAAATACATTATTAAAGGAAACGGTCAGGTGAGATAACATTATGTCAACCAAAATGTTTGGGTTTATCGGTTGCGGTAATATGGGCGGTGCCTTGGCACAGGCCGTTGCAAAATCGGTAGGTGGTAATGAAATTTTACTATCCGACCCCGATAATGAAAAAGCCACCGCATTGGCTCAAAAAATTGGCGCCGATGTTTCGAATAACGAAGAAATTGTAAAAAATGCTAAATATATTTTTCTTGGTGTTAAACCGCAGGTTATGGCGGAAGTTTTGTCACCTCTTGCCAATTTATTAAAGCAAAGGCAAGACCGCTTTATTTTGGTTACAATGGCGGCAGGGCTTGAAATTTCAAAGTATAACGAAATTTTGGATGCTAAATTGCCGACCATTCGCATTATGCCAAACACACCCGTTGCAGTGGGCGAGGGTATGATTTTATACGCAACCTGTCCCGTAATTACCGAAGAAGAAGTGGCTGAATTTGAAAATGCGCTTAAATATTCGGGCAAGCTTGATAAAATACCGCAAGATTTAATTGACGCCGGCTCGGTTATTTCGGGCTGTGGCCCTGCATTTGTTTTCACCTTTGCAAATGCCTTGGCAAAAGCAGGCGAAAATGTTGGTTTATCGCAAGACAAAGCAATTTTATATGCCGCCCAAACCTTAAAGGGTGCGGCTCAGTTACTGCTTACAAGCGGCGAAAGCCCCGAAGTTTTGCGTCAGCGTGTTTGCAGTCCAAAGGGCTCAACCATTGAAGGTGTCGAAGTATTATTAAATTCTGAATTTGATAATATTGTAAATGATACTGTTGCGGCATCATTTAAAAGAACAAAGGAATTGGGTAAATGATGTTTTGGTTTAGATCTCGTAAAATTAAAAATGAAGAATTTTTTAATGAAGAACCGCCGATTACTGAAATTAATGTAAAGCTCATTAAAAAAGAATGTTTTTTAAAAACTTACGGTATTAAATACCCCGAAACCAGACAGGAATATTATTTTATTTTTGAAACAAATGATAAAAATATTTTGCGTTATAAAGTAGAAGAAAGTGAATACCATTCATTTGATGAAAATCAAAAAGGTACAATTGCGATTGTGAACGATAATTATTACGGCTTTTGTGTGGATGAATAAAATTAAAACGACCTCGAAAGAGGTCGTTTTTTTAATATAATTTAACCTGCACCCACAAGGTTTCATAGTATATGCGAATTTTATCGTCAATATCGTGGTAATACTGAACCTTTGGCATATCTTTTTCATCAGGGTACAAAATTTCGTTTTGATAATAGTAATAATCGGGGTTGTTGATTACCGCGGTGTTAGGGGAAGCATAGCCGATATATTCCGCATTTGCGGTGGCAATGTCGGGCTCTAAAAGGAAGTTTATATAAAGCATTGCGGCATCCTTATTTTTGGCATTTTTTGGTATACAAATTGAATCCACAAAAATGTTTGTGCCCTCTTTGGGATAGAAGAAACGAAGGTCGGGGTTGGTTTCAAGCATTGTTAAATAGTCGCCCGCATAATAAGGTGCAATGGCGGC
>JAZSNW010000126.1:0-6482 GCA_045536615.1 Acutalibacteraceae bacterium
ATTTCAATGATTGTAAACCCACTTATCGAAGTTGCATTGTCATTACTGCTTGGTGCACTTATGGGCTGGGTATTTACCGCCTCGGAAAAGATTTTCCATTCCGGCTCAAAGCGTATGTCATTATCCATCAGCTTTGTTTTATTAACCGTTGCAATTTCAATGATTAAGGTGCATATCGGCGAAGTATACATCGGCTTCTCATCGCTTTTGGTTTGTATGATGCTTGGTACTGTATTTTGCAATTTGTGTGACTTTTCGGCCGACATTATGGACCGTGCGGATAAGTGGACAGCACCGCTTTTTGTAATGTTCTTTGTGCTTAGCGGTGCCGAGCTTCGCCTTGATATTTTATCAGATGTTTGGGTGCTTATAATTGGCGCGGTTTATATTATTACACGTTCTGTTGGTAAATATATTGGTTCATTCTTAAGCGCTAAAATGGTTAACTGTGATAAGAATATTCAAAAATATTTGGGTATCACTTTATTGCCACAAGCAGGTGTTGCAATTGGTATGTCAGCCATAGTTATTGAAACATTGGGTGCTGACGGTGTGCTTGTGCGTAATATAATTTTATTCTCGGTTTTAGTTTATGAAATTGTTGGTCCTATGCTTACTAAGATTGCCCTTACAAAAGCAGGCGACATTAAAGAAAAGACTACTGAAGGTTTCAACCGTAAAGAATTTTTGGAAAAACAAAATGCTAAATAGAAAAAAGCACCTCTGCGGAGGTGCTTTTTTAGTTAATAGTGAAAAGTGAATAGTTAAGGTGTCGCTTTGCGACTGATATAATTTTTTAAATGTCAAGCGAACAAATATCCTCAAGTGTTTCGCGCTTAACCGCCAAATAGTCGCCCTCATCTGAAAGCATTACAACGGCAGGGCGGGCAACACGGTTATAGTTTGATGACATTGAATAGTTATAAGCACCGGTGGTAAGCACCGCTAAAATTTCGTTGCGTTGTGGTTTTGGAATGGTGACATCATTTTGGATAATATCGCCTGATTCACAGCATCTTCCCGCAATGGTTGCGGTGAAATTTGGCTCGTCGTTTGCGCGTGAGGCAAGCATTACTGTATAGGGTGATTCATAAAGGGCAAAGCGCGGGTTATCGGTCATACCGCCGTCAATAGACACATAGTTTTTATAGCCCTTAATTTCCTTAACCGAGCCAACTGTGTAAAGCGTCATACCCGCATCAGCCACAATGCTTCGGCCCGGCTCCATAGCAATTTTGGGGACTGCTATTTTAAGCTCATCACATTTTTGGTTAATTGCCGCCGCAACCTCGCCAATTTTTTCATCTAAATTAAGGGTGGGCTGGTCGTTAGTGTATTTAACACCAAAGCCACCGCCCAAATTTAAAATGTCGGCGGTGTAATTTTGTGTTGCTTTAATATGAGCAATAAAATCAAGCATTAAATCACACGCTAAAATAAACGGGTCGGATTCAAATATTTGTGACCCGATATGGCAATGAAAACCGCAAAGCGAAATGTTTTCACATTTTAAAACCGCTTGAACTGCCTCGTCAGCCATACCTGTTGCTATTGCAAAGCCAAATTTAGAATCAACATTACCTGTTGAAATTTTTTGGTGGGTGTGGGTGTCAATACCGGGGGTTATGCGAAGAAGTGCTTTTTGAACAATGCCTTTGTCTTTTGCCATAAGGTTTACGGCCTCAATCTCTTCAAAGCTGTCAATCACAAAATAACCAACGCCACTGTCAATTGCAAAGGCAATATCATAATCGGTTTTGTTATTTCCGTGGAAAAAGCAATGAGAAAGGTCAAACCCTGCGGCTTTTGCGGTGTAAATTTCGCCAACCGACACCACATCAATGTTCATACCCTCATCCTGCATAATGCGGTAAATTTGCTTTGCTGAAAAGGACTTACTTGCAAATTCGGGGGCAGAGCCAATGGGAAAATACTTTTTAAATGCGTTTTTATATTCGTTTATATGCTGTCTTATTTTGGCTTCATCCATTAAATAAAGGGGTGTGCCGTATTTTTGGGCCATTTCTACTGTATCAAAACCGGCAAAGCAAAGGTGATTTTCCTTATTTACCGTTATATTGTCGCAAATCATTAAAAATTCTCCTAAATTTTAATTCCTGCTTTTCTCATTTCCTCATATAAAACCTCGCGGTGTGCGTCTTCCATTGGGGTTAGGGGTAAACGCAAATAATCCTCGCACCAGCCCATTTTTGCCATTGCAGCTTTAACGGGAATGGGGTTAACCTCGCAGAAAAGGGCGTTTATAAGGGGGATATAATCAAGTTGCATTTTGGTTGCTGTTTTAATATCGCCTTCAAAGAATTTCTTGCACATAAGGGCACTTTCTTTTGGTAAAAGGTTTGAAAGCACCGAAATACAACCCTTACCGCCAAGTGACATAATGGGGATGATTTGGTCATCATTGCCCGAATAAATTGCAATTTTGTCACCGCATAGGTGTGCAGTTTCAGCAATTTTTGAAATATTACCGCTTGCGGCTTTAAGGGCAACAATGTTGGGGTGCTCGGCCAATTTTGCAACGGTTTGCGGCTCTAACCCAACACCTGTGCGGGAGGGCACATCATATAAAATAACTGGTACTGTTGAATAGTCGGCAATTTGGGTGAACATTTTAATAAGACCGTTTTGGGTTGCTTTGTTGTAATAGGGTGTTACCACCAAAATTGCGTCAGCCCCTGCTTCACAAGCACAACGGGTAAGGTCAAGTGCGTATAATGTGTCGTTCGAGCCCGCACCCGCAATAATTGGAACGCGTTTATTTGCGTGCTTAACGGCAAAAGCAATAGCGTCGCGGTGTTCATCGTCGGTTAAAGTAGATGCTTCACCTGTTGTACCGCATACTACGATGGCGTCGATACCCTCTGAAATTTGCCAGTCAATAAGTTTGCCAAATGCATCATAGTCAATACCGTTTTCGGTGATGGGTGTGATGATGGCGGTTGCCATACCTTCAAAAATTACGGGTTTCATTTTTAAACACTTCCATTTTTAAAATTATGTAATAAAAAAATAGCCGATTGCTCGACTACCAAAAAATCAGAAAAAACCTTAAAAATTAAGGACTTCTTATTTTGATAGCACTCCGCAAATGCGACAGTAAAGCGGATATTATTCCGAATTACCAAGAAAACTGCCTGCCGACAATCCCTTTCGGCGACTGCCCCTTTCACAGTCACATCTCCCCGCCGAGATTAGCATTGACTGATACTTTTGACACATCGCGCCTCTATCTTGCTTTAAAATGTACCACATAAACCCCGCTTTGTCAAGCAAAAGCAAAAAATTATCTTGTTTAAAACTTATAAATATGATATATTAAAGAAAAACCTTATTTGGAGGATGTTTAAATGGAGAGAGAAAAGCTTTCAAGCCGCTTGGGCTTTATATTGCTTTCGGCCGGCTGTGCTATCGGTATTGGCAATGTATGGAAATTCCCGTGGATGGTTGGTCAATACGGCGGCGCAATTTTCGTACTGATTTATTTGTTCTTTTTAATTGTTATGGGTATTCCTGTTATGACAATGGAATTCTCGCTTGGTCGCGCTTCGCAAAAAAGCCCTGCCGCAATGTATAAGCAGTTAGAGCCAAAGGGTTCTAAATGGCATTGGCACGGTTATACCGCTTTTGCGGGCAACTATATTTTAATGATGTTTTATACCACCGTTACCGGTTGGATGATTAACTACTTCGTTAAAATGGCAAGTGGTAAATTTATTGGCACAACACCCGAAACCGTACCGAATATTTTTGGTGAAATGGTTTCAGACCCAATTCAAATGGTGCTATTTATGGCTATTGCCGTAATTATTGGCATTGGCGTTTGTGCCTTGGGTGTTAACAAGGGTGTTGAAAAAATTAGTAAATATTTAATGCTTGCATTACTTGCAATTATGGTTGTGCTCGCAATTAACAGTTGCTTCCTTAAAGGTGGTAACGCAGGTCTTAAATTCTACCTATTACCCGACTGGGATAAATTTATAAACAACAACCCCGGCTCTGTTGTGGTTGGCGCTATGAATCAGGCATTCTTCACCTTATCGCTTGGTATTGGCTCAATGGCTATTTTCGGCAGCTATCTTGACAAAAAGCGTTCACTTATGGGTGAAGCAATTAATGTTGCATCACTTGACACCTTTGTGGCATTAACTTCGGGTCTTATTATTTTCCCTGCGGCATTTGCATTTAACATCCCTGTTGATGCAGGTCCTAACCTTATTTTTATTACATTACCTAATGTATTTAACAACCTACCCGGTGGTAGAATTTGGGGCACACTTTTCTTTGTATTTATGTCCTTTGCAGCACTTTCAACCGTTATTGCGGTTTTCGAAAACATTATTGCTTGCAGTATGGATATGTTTAAGTGGGGTCGTAAAAAAGCTTGTCTTATCAATGGTATTGCACTCTTTGTGTTGTCACTTCCTTGTGCGCTTGGCTTTAATGTTTGGGCTGACTTTGTTCCCTTTAAATCGGGCACAAACTTCCTCGATTTAGAAGACTTTATCGTTAACTTTGTTATGCTTCCTGTTGGTGCGTTCCTCTTTATCGTTTTTTGTACTTGGAAATTCGGTTGGGGTTGGAAAAACTTTAAGGAAGAAGCCAACACAGGTGTGGGCTTTAAGGTTAAAAATTGGATGCGTATTTATATGCAGTTCATTTTGCCGATTTTCGTGCTTGTAATTTTGCTTTACGGTCTTTTAACCTTTGAATATACCGACGGTAAAACAGGTATTGATTTAATTGTTGGTTTGTTTAAATAACCTTTAAAATTTAATGCGGGGCATTTTGCCCCGCATTTTTTCTTGTGTAAAAATTTAGGTTGTGGTATAATTGCATTAAAGGGGTTTTGATTATGAAAACAACAGTTAAAGTTAAAAGTTATGAAGAGGCACTGGCGGTTGCAGATTTAAAACACAAAAAGCCAATGAAACCGCTTTTTGTTATGCAAACCTTAATTCGTGTTTTGTCCTTTTTCACGCTTTTGCCAATGGGCTTTAAGTGTGAAAAAATTGGTATGGATAAAATAGGTAAAAAGGAACCTTGCCTTATTTTAATGAACCATTCTGCTTTTGTTGATTTGCAAATTGCATCAAAACTTTTGTGGCCCAAAAGATATAATATTATTATGACATCCGACGGGTTTGTAGGTAAAAATTTGCTTATGAAAACCATTGGTTGCATACCCACCCAAAAGTTCGTAAGCGACAGCGTTTTGGTGCGTGATATTTTCCACAGCATTAAGAAAAATAAAACTTCGGTTTTAATGTATCCCGAAGCAAGTTACAGCTTTGACGGCACAGCAACCACCTTGCCCGAAAGTTTGGGTAAACTTATTAAAAAACTTGGCGTGCCTGTTGTTACCATTATCACAAAGGGTGCTTTTGCACACCAACCGCTTTATAACAATTTGCAAAAGCGAAAGGTTAAAATTTCGGCCGAAATGGAGTGTGTTTTAACACCTGACCAAATTGAAAATATGACCTTTGAAGAAATAAATAAGCTTGTTTTGGAAAAGTTTAAGTTTGACAACTTTAAATGGCAACAAGAGAACGGTGTTAAAATTTGCGAAAAATTCAGGGCGGATTACTTACACCGCGTGCTTTATAAATGCCCCCATTGCAGTGCCGAGGGTGAAACTGTTGGTAAAGGGACAACCCTTACGTGTAACGCCTGCTGCAAGGTTTGGGAACTTAGTGAGTATGGCTTTATGAAAGCATTAAAGGGCGACACTGAATACCCCCACATACCCGACTGGTATAATTACGAGCGTGAAAGCGTTAAACAAGAACTTTTAAAGGGTGAATATAAGCTCGACTGTGATGTTGATATTTATGTTTTAACAAATTTAAAGGCGATTTATAATATCGGTGGCGGGCATCTTACCCACACCAAAGACGGCTTTAAACTTACAAGTGACGACGGCGCGCTTTGTTATGACCAACCGCCTGAATTATCTTATTCACTTTATTCTGATTATTATTGGTATGAAATAGGCGATATGGTTTGCATCGGCAACGGCAAGGTGCTTTATTACTGCTTCCCAAAGGACAAGTCGGTAAGTGTTGCAAAGGTGCGTTTAGCCGCCGAAGAACTTTTTAAAATTGTTAATGAAAAATAAAAAAATCGGCTCAATAAAACAGTGAAGGAGATGAATTGGATGTTTTTCAGTTGCGAAAACGCAAAGAGAAAAGATTTTGTTTTAGAAATAGATGGAAAACGAATCTCTTGCGAGGAAAAGCCATCGGGAATATTTGCAAATATTGAACTAACAAAAGGAAAACATTTATTACATTTTCGCAAAAAGACAAAGTATGATTCGCCTTTGTGGTATTTGAACATAATAAATCTTTTATATGCTATATACCAGTTAAAGTTTCTTTTTGGCGAAAAACTCGGATATGATGAAAACTTTTCAGCCATTGAAATTGCTTTTGAAAGCACCGGACAAGAGGGAGAGAGAA
>JAZSNW010000013.1:0-3067 GCA_045536615.1 Acutalibacteraceae bacterium
TATTCAATGTCGGCAGGCGGTCCTATAATTGACCCATCCACCGAAAATATTTGCATTACACCGATTTGTTCGCACTCGCTTTCGGCAAAACCGATTTTAATGAGCGCCGACACAACCCTTACCTTAAAATCTTTTTCAAAAAAGCGCACCGAAATTTATTTAACAGTTGACGGCCGAAAGGTTGCAAATATTAAGCCATACAGCGAAATTAAAATTACAAAATCAAATGATTTTGTTCAGCTTATCCGTTTAAGCGACCGTTCGTTTTACAAAACTATGTCCATAAAATTTAAAGACAGCAGGAGTGTTTAGTGTGAAAAACAATAGACAACGCGAAATTTTAAATATAATTTCCCAAAAGGTTGTGGTAACACAAGAAGATTTACAAGCCGAGCTTTTAGCAGCGGGCTTTGATGTAACACAATCAACCGTTTCACGCGATATTAAAGAATTACGCCTTATAAAAAGTCACGATTCGGAAGGTAATTATCGCTATATTTCAACTGCATCAAACGGTTTAAAGCGTGACAAATCACATTATGCCGATATGTTTATAAAATCGGTTGTAAGTGTTGATTTTGCGGTAAATAATGTTGTAATTAAGTGCCACGCAGGTATGGCATCAAGCGCTTGTGTAGCGTTAGACGAAATGTTTCACGACATGATGCTTGGCTCACTTGCGGGTGATGACACAATTATAATTGTGACCAGAAGCGAACACCATTCACAAATTCTTGTTGATAAAATAAACAATATTTTATAATTGGCGGTAATTTATGCTTAAATTTCTTCACATTGAAAATATAGCAGTTATTGAACGCTCGGAAATTGAATTTAAGTCGGGTTTTAATGTGCTTACAGGTGAAACGGGTGCCGGTAAATCAATTTTAATTGATGCCATAAACGCCGTTTTGGGTGAGCGTGTTTCTAAAGATTTAATCCGCAATGGGTGTGAAAACGCAGTTGTTTCGGCGGTGTTTGGTGATCTTAATACCAAAACTGTTGAAATTTTAAACGGTTATGACATTTCACCCGACGAGGACGGTAATATTTTAATTACCCGAAAGCTTTCATTAAACGGTAAGGGATATATTAAAATTAACAACCTGCCCGTAACTGCAACAAATCTTCGTGATATTGCTAACAATTTAATAAATATTCACGGTCAGCACGATAATCAGGCGCTTTTAATCCCTGAAAATCATCTTTCTTATATTGATGCCATTGCCAATAACAGTGACTATATTGAGCGCTATTATGACGAATTTAAGAAATTAAATTCTATCCGTAAAGAACTTATGTCGCTTGAAATGGATGAGGATGAAAAGGCAAGAAAAATTGATATTTTAAAATATCAAATTGCCGAAATTGAAAATGCGGCATTAAGAGTAGGGGAAACCGATGAATTAAAGGCAAAGCTTAAAATTGCCGACAGTTATGAGGCCACCTATAAAGCGCTTTCAAATGCTGAATTTTTGCTATCTGGCGATGATAATAACGACGGTGCATTAATACAGCTTAGAAATGCCAACAAGCAACTTTTAACGGTTGAGGCAGTTAGTAACGAAAAGTTGGCCGATGCTATTTCATTACTTGAAGATTTACGCTCTGAAATAGGCTCATTTTTAAGTGATACAGGTTTTTCGCAGTTAAATTCGGATGAAATTAACCAAAGACTTGACTATATATCCCGTGTTGTGTTAAAATACGGCGGTAGCGAAGAAAATGCTATTCAGTATTTGATAAAATCACAAACCGAGCTTGAAAACATAACCCTTTCGGACAAGCGTATTGTTGAACTTTCAAACCTTTTGGAAGAGTCAAAGCAGCGGCTTGTATTTTTGGCTGAGGAATTATCACAAACACGCAAAACTGCGGCGGCTTTATTTGAAGCACAGGTTACTGATGTTTTGAAAGAGCTTAATATGCCAAATGTTGAATTTGCGGTTGATTTTAAAAAGGGCAAATATGCTAAATATGGCTTTGATTTGGTTGAATTTATGATTTCGGCAAACGCAGGTGAAAACCTAAAGCCGTTACATAAAATCGCCTCAGGCGGCGAATTATCACGCGTTATGCTTTCAATTAAAAGCGTGCTTCTTGATAAAGACCCCGTCGGCAGTATGATTTTTGACGAAATTGACACCGGTATAAGCGGTTTTGCTGCCGATAAGGTTGCAAGACAATTAAAAATTGTCTCAAATGACCGCCAAGTAATTTGCGTAACGCACTTAGCGCAAATTGCGGCCTATGCAAACGAGCATTTACTTATTGAAAAAACCACCGAAGATGGCAGAACATTTACTAATGTTAAATCGCTTTCTTATGAAGAAAAAATCAGGGAAGTTGCCCGTATTATGTCGGGTACCGATATGACAGAAAATTTATATAATTCCGCTAAGGAACTTATTGATAGGAGTATTTAAAATGAAAATTTATGACGAACTTGTGGCCCGTGGCCTTATTGCACAGGTTACTGACGAGGATGAAATCCGTGACCTTATAAACGAAGGCAAAGCCACCTTTTACATTGGTTTTGACCCGACAGCTGACAGCTTGCATGTTGGTCACTTTATGGCGCTTTGCCTTATGAAGCGTCTACAAATGGCAGGGAATAAGCCCATTGCCTTAATTGGTGGCGGTACCGGTCATATTGGTGACCCCTCGGGCAGAACTGATATGCGTTCAATGATGACCGCTGAACAAATACAGCACAACTGTGACTGCTTTAAAGAACAAATGAGCAAATTTATCGAATTTGGCGAAGGCAAAGCCCAAATGGTTAACAATGCCGACTGGCTTTTAAAACTTAATTATATTGAACTTTTGCGTGAGGTTGGTGCTTGCTTCTCGGTAAATAATATGCTTCGTGCTGAATGCTATAAGCAAAGAATGGAAAAAGGTCTTTCATTCCTTGAATTTAACTATATGATAATGCAAAGCTATGACTTTTACCATCTTTACAAGGAATACGGCTGTAATATGCAGTTCGGCGGTGACGACCAATGGTCTAATATGCTTGGCGGTACTGAGCTTATAAGAAGAAAGCTCGGCAAGGACGCAAACG
>JAZSNW010000099.1:0-3036 GCA_045536615.1 Acutalibacteraceae bacterium
GTTTATGTTGACAAGCGCGATTTTGACAAAGCCGAAGCACTTTATAACGAGCTTATGGAAAACCAGCCCGAATTTTCGGATGATGATTTTTTTATTGAAGAGGAATAAAAGGTGTTTTTTAAAAGAAAAACTAAGGATGAATATGATGGTCTTCGCCTTGTAAAAGCGGTAATGCCCAATTTTGCGGGTATGTATGCCGAAATTTTAAGGGATAACGACATACCGTTTATTGCAAGACAGGAAGGCGTTGCGGGTTATATGAAAATTGTGACAGGTGGTCTTTTAATACCCGAAAATTTTTATGTAAAGCCCAAAGATTATGACAAAGCGTTAGAACTTTATAACGCTTTTATTGAAATTGAAGAGGAAAACTAAATGTTTGTAGATATAGCAAAAATTCATTTAAAGGCCGGCAACGGCGGTGACGGGGCGGTTTCCTTTCGCCGTGAAAAATATGTTGCGGCAGGCGGTCCCGACGGTGGCGACGGCGGCAAAGGCGGAAATATAGTTTTTAAAGCCGACAGCAACCTTTCCACCCTTGCGGATTTCAGATATAAAAGAAAATACACCGCCGAAAGCGGTCAAAACGGCGGCACTTCTCGTTGCACAGGCAAATCAGCGCCCGACCTTGTGATTTCGGTGCCTGTCGGCACATTGGTTAAGGATGCCGAAACCGGCAGAATTATTGCCGATATTTCAACCGACGAGCCGGTAATTATCGCAAAAGGCGGTAACGGCGGTTGGGGTAACCAGCACTTTGGCACAGCAACCCGCCAAATTCCACGCTTTTCTAAAAGCGGTAACCCGGGTGAAGAGTTAGATGTTACGCTTGAGCTTAAATTATTGGCCGATGTGGGACTTATCGGTTTTCCAAATGTTGGTAAGTCAACGCTTGTGTCGGTTGTAAGCGAAGCAAAGCCCAAAATTGCAAACTATCACTTTACAACCCTTACCCCTGTTTTAGGTGTTGTAAGAATTGACGAGGGCTCATCCTTTGTGATGGCGGACATCCCCGGTCTTATTGAGGGTGCGGGCGAAGGCATTGGCCTTGGTCACGAATTTTTGCGCCATGTTGAGCGTTGCCGTTTGCTTTTGCATGTTTTGGATATTTCGGGCAGCGAGGGTCGTGATCCCATTGACGATTTTGAAAAAATCAACCACGAGCTTTCGGTTTTCAGCGATGAATTAACCCTTGCTCCCCAAATTGTTGTGGGCAACAAGTGTGATTTAATTGATGAAGCTGAAATTGAACGAATTAAAAATTATTTCGAAGGCAAAGGTTATAAATTCTTTCCTGTTATGGCCGCCATTGCCGAAGGTACTGATGAGCTTATAAATTATGTTGCGGGTGAGCTTGCAAAACTTCCGCCAATTAAAATTTATGAAGCAGAAGAAAAGCCGGCCATAGAGGTTGACAAAAACCGCCGCAAGTTTAAGGTTAGATTTGATGGCACATATTATTATGTTGAAGAATGTGACTGGCTTATGGAAGTTATGAATAATGTCGACCCTGACGATTATGAATCGCTTCAATATTTTGAACGCGTTATTAGGGAGTGTGGCATTATTGACGCTTTGGAAAAAGCAGGTATCAGCGAAGGCGACACTGTAAAAGTTTTAGATATTGAATTTGAATATGTTCCGTAATATATAAAAAAGCAGGTGTTTTATGGACAACCCAAACCTTTTAAGCCCGTCGGTTTTGGCCTTTGTTGGTGATGCGGTTTATGGACTGATGGTGCGTACCGCTTTGGCGGAGGTTAATCGCCCGTCGGGTGAACTTCATAAACTTTCGGTTAAACTTGTAAATGCCACCGCACAGGCCGAGGCCTTTAAGCTGATTGAACCCGAACTTTCTGAAAAAGAACTTTCGGTTTTTAAGCGTGGCCGAAATTTTAAAACAGGCAACACACCCAAAAATTCAAGCGGGGGCGATTATCACACCGCAACAGGTCTTGAAACACTTTTCGGTTGGCTTTATCTTTCAAATGAAAACGAAAGGGCAAAATCACTTTTTAATATCATTTGGCAAAATTATTTAAAAGATTAAATTAAAACGGTTACACTAAACAGTGTAACCGTTTTTTTATTTTGGGGTGTGTTATGAAAAAAGGTATTAAGGAATTTTTAAAGGATATTATTTATTATATTGTAGGCGGAAGCATTTACGCCGTTGCGGTAACGGTGTTTTTATCGGCAAACAAAATTTCGCCCGGTGGTGTTACGGGTATTGCAACCATTTTAAATTATTTATTTCAGTTACCTATTGGCGCAATGGTTTTTGTTATAAATATTCCGCTTTTTATAATTGCGTTTATAAAATTCGGCAAAGGGTTTATTATAAAAACTGTTTTGGCAACGGCTATAACCTCGGGGCTTTTAGATATATCCGATACTTTACTGCCAAAAATAGAATTAGATTTAATTTTGGCGGGTGTTTTCGGCGGTACACTTTTGGGGCTTGGCATAAGTATAATTATGCTTCGCGGTGCCACAACAGGAGGGGTTGAAATTGTTGCAAAGCTGTTTGCTATTAAATACCCATTTATCAGTATGGGACGGCTTATGCTGTTTTTGGATTTTGTGGTGGTTATTATGGCGGCGCTTATTTACAAAAACATTCAAAGCGCACTTTATTCTGTTATAACCCTTTACGCTTGTTCGAAAATTATGGATTTAGTGCTATACGGCGCAGACAGGGGTAAGGTTGTTTATATCATAAGCGAAAAAACACAAGATATTGTGTATGACATTTTAAATGAAATAGGGCGCGGAGTCACTACAATTGACATTCGAGGTGGATATACAGGCAATAGGGGAAGTATGATTATGTGCACCTTAAGAATAAATCAGGTGCACGAGGTCTGCCAAGTGGCCAAGCGCCACGATAAAGGAGCATTTATTGTTATTTGTGAGGCGGGCGAGATACTTGGTGAGGGATTTAAAAAATAATTGTAATTTTGTCGAAATAATACTTGCATTATCAATAATTTGTGCTATAATAGACTTTGCAGTCACAATATATTGTATATAAAT
>JAZSNW010000091.1:0-2478 GCA_045536615.1 Acutalibacteraceae bacterium
TGTTGTTGAGGCGGAAAAAGCAGTATATGCAGCAATAGAGCATGACGGTCCAATTTATATGCGTTTTGGCCGCCTTGCTGTTCCGGTTGTTTTTGATGACAATTATGAATTTGAAATTGGTAAAGGTGTCGAACTTAAAGAAGGCAACGACGTAACCATTATTGCAACAGGTCTTATGGTTAAGGAAGCGCTTGAAGCACACGACCTTTTAAAAGCCGAGGGTATTAACGCCCGCATTATCAATATGGCAACAATTAAGCCGCTTGATACCGAAATTATTCTTAAAGCCGCAAAAGAAACAGGCGCTATTGTTACTGCCGAAGAGCATTCGGTAATCGGTGGTCTTGGCAGTGCTGTAAGCGAATATTTAAGCGAGGTATATCCAACACCTGTTGTTAAACTTCGCGTAAATGATGAATTTGGTCATTCAGGTCCTGCGGTTAAACTTTTAGATGAATTTGGTCTTCGTGCTGTTAATATTGTAGAAAAGGCCAAGAAAGCAATTTCACTTAAAAAATAATTAAATTTTTAACTTTAAACGCCCTTTTAAAAGGGCGTTTTTATTTGTTAAAGAATAATGAATTTTTGCGTTATGTATATTGACATTAAAAGGGTATAGTATTATAATGTTAGGGTGCTAACATTTAGTCTTTTAAGGAGATAAAATTATGCAACGCGAAAATAATATTGGTTTTAATATCAGGCGTTTGTCGAACTATATAAAACGCGATATTGAAAAAAGCTCGGTCTCACAAAAAATTGATTTACCAAAGGGGGTAAACGGCTGGGCAATCGGTTATTTTTATGAAAACCGTGAAAAGCAAATTTTTCAGCGCGATTTTGAAAATCGTTTTTCTATTCGCCGTTCAACCGCAAGCAATATTTTAAAAACGATGGAGCAAAATGGCTTTATAAAAAGGGTAAGTGTTGAGAATGATGCCCGACTTAAAAGAATAATTTTAACTGATAAGGCGGTTAAAATTCATCAAGATATAATGAATGACATAACAAACCGTGAAGAGCGTATGCGAAAGGGCTTTTCCGACAGCGAGATTGATGCCTTTTTAAGTATGATAAACCGCTTTATAACCAATTTGGAGGAACAAGATGATTAAAACATTAGCAAAATCTATCAGAGAATATAAATTACCCTCAATTTTGACCGTTATTTTTATAATGGGTGAGGTTTTAATTGAGGTTGCAATACCTTTTATTACTGCCAATTTGGTTAACAGCATTGATGCGGGAGAACCTATTATAAATGTTATAAAAACGGGTTTGATTCTTATTGCAATGGCGTTTGCATCACTTACCTGTAGCGGTATTGCCGCAATTACAAGCGCAAAGGCCTCTACCGGTTTTGCAAGAAATTTGCGCCGTGATATGTTCCAAAAAATACAGGGATTTTCATTCAGTAATATTGACAAGTTTTCGGCCACTTCACTTGTGACCCGCCTTACAACTGATATTACACATGTGCAAATGTCTTATATGATGGTAATTCGTGTTGCAATTCGTAGCCCTATGTTGTTTATTTTTTCGGTAATTACAGCTTACACAATGGGTGGCGCACTTGCAACCTCCTTTGTTGTGGTTGTACCTGTGCTTATCGGCGGACTTTTATTTGTTGCTAAAAACGCAATGCCTGCGTTCCGTCGTGTTTTCAAAAAATACGATAAGCTTAACGAATCTATTGAAGAAAATGTCCGTGCAATGCGAGTTGTTAAGGGCTTTTCAAGGGAAGAATATGAAAAGCAAAAGTTTGCATCGGCGGCTGACGGTATAACCGAAGATTTTACCAAGGCAGAGCGTATAGTGGCTTTAAATAACCCTATAATGCAGTTTTGTATGTACTTTAATACAGTTGTAATTTTGTTCTTGGGCTCGTACCTTGTAATCAGCAGTTCGGGTAAAAGCGTTAATGTGGGACAAATTTCAGCAATGCTTACCTATGGCGTGCAAATTTTAATGTCACTTATGATGCTTTCAATGATTTATGTTATGCTTACAATGTCACTTGAATCTATGAAGCGTATTTGTGAAGTATTGAATGAAGAGTCTTCACTTAAAAACCCCGAAAATCCGCTTTATGAGGTTAAGGATGGCTCGATTAAATTCAATAATGTAAACTTTAAGTATAATAAGGATGCTAAAAGAAATGCGCTTGAAGGCATTAACCTTGAAATCAAGTCGGGTATGACGGTTGGTGTTATAGGTGGTACGGGCTCGAGCAAATCATCACTTGTTCAGTTAATACCACGCCTTTATGATGTCACCGATGGCGAGGTTTTGGTCGGCGGCGAGGATGTCCGTAAATACGATATTAAGACCTTGCGTGATGCAGTTGCTATGGTGCTTCAAAAAAACCAGCTTTTTTCGGGCACAATTAAAGAAAATCTTCGTTGGGGTAATGAAAATGCAACAGATGAAGAGCTTATCGAAGCGTGTAAGTTGGCGCAGGAAGTCGGATCGTAGCCA
>JAZSNW010000012.1:0-5701 GCA_045536615.1 Acutalibacteraceae bacterium
GCTTTTGCAACGCTGGGTGTTTGTCTGCCCTCTTTCATTATTATATATACCATTTCCCTTTTCTTCGATGCGTTTTTAAAATTCAAGGTTGTAGAGTATGCATTTTTAGGCATTCGTGCCTGTGTGGTTTATCTTATTGCATCGGCCGGGTTTAAACTTTTCAAAGGGCTTAAAAAGAACGCTTTGTCAATTATAATTTTTGTTGCGGTTTTGTGTGTTATGACTGCGTTTTCAATTTTCGCAGTCAAGTTTTCCACCGTATTCTACATTTTAATTTGCGGAACAATCGGTCTTATTGCCTACCTTATCGGTCTTGCCGCTAAAAAGGAGGGCAATAAATAATGTTAGAACTGTTTTTAACCTTTTTAAAAATTGGTGTGGTTTCTTTTGGCGGTGGTTATGGTATGATTTCCCTTGTCCGCGAAGAAGCCCTTGCACACGCATGGCTTACCGAAAACGAATTTATAAATATGATAGCCGTGTCAGAATCTACCCCAGGCCCTATTGCAATAAATATGGCAACCTTTATCGGCTCTAACGAATACGGTATTTTGGGGTCGGCATTGGCAACACTCGGCGTTGTTTTGCCCGCGTTTTTAATTATTTTAACCATTAGCGCTTTAATTAAAAACTTTATTAAGTATAAAGGTGTTCAAGCGTTTTTATCGGGCGTTCAGCCCTGTGTGGTGGCGCTTATACTTTCCACCGCCTTTACAATGATGCTATCTTCCTTTTTCGGCTTTGCCCACATTGGCGACACACCCACATTTAACATTGTCGGAATTATTGTTTTACCGATAATTGTTTTAATTTCTTTCCTTTACAAGAAGTTTAAAAAGAAAAAGATTTCCCCCATTTTATTGATTATAATTTCCGCCGTTTTGGGTATGATTTTAGGGCCAATTTTCTAAATTATATAATGTAAAAAACGCTCTATGAAAAGAGATGTGTAGAAAACTCTACACATCTCTTTAATATTTTCACAGTCAAGAATTAGTGATATTTCGACTAGCGTCGAAGTGATATTATTACCTTACGTTAATAGTGTTATTGAAACCTTTGGTTTCAGTGTTATTTTATTCACATATAAACTCGCACAGTTAATAACACGATGCAACGCATCATACCACTGCGAAGCAATAACACTCGCTATAGGCGAATAAAACTGGCGTTGTGCATTTGTTGCACAACGCCAACGCTACTCGTTTTCTTTTTTAAATAGTTTAAATTCGTTATAGATGCTTTGGCGGTATTTCGCATCATTTATCGTGTCGATATTGTCTAACTTGCGCTTTTTTGTAAGCACTAAAACAAAGTAATCAAACACAACCACAGCCCATCCGACAGGCAAAAGCCATTTGTGTTTTTTTACAAAATTATATTTTGTTTTGGCTTTGTGGTTTATGCTCATTAAAAGTTGCGAAAAAGCGCCCTTTTGACTTATGCCATCACTATCGCGGTTTGAAATATATTTAATATGTCCATAGCGGGTTTCATCCTTAAACCCAAAATTTCCGCCGTTTATAATATCGGTAATCATTGCATCTAAAAGCTCACTATCACAGTCGCCCGCAAAAGCTTTTTTATCAGCGCCCAAATATTTTTGGCAACAAAGGGTTAAAAGCTGTGCAAAGCGCCAAAGTCCCATTTGTTTAAGCGGTGCTTCAAAGGTTTTTGTGAAATCATCATTTGAAAAGCTGTTAACAAAAACCGCCCAGTCACAAATATGGCGAAGGCCTATTCCCTCTTTTGTTAAATGGGTTGCGGTGTGCAAAAGCAAAATAATGCCGTGGTGAAAATGACTTGGCACAAAGCACCTGCCGTTAGACACCTTAATTTCCATTTTATCATTAAAAACTGTTTTAAAACAATTATTGAATTCCTCCGCAACAGCGTCGGGGGTTGTGCTAACTTTAAAATGCACTTCGCAAACCGAACGCACGCCATTAAGCCGACGCACATAAACAATATGGTTTTCTTTTTTTGTTATATCATCATTTGTGGTATATCCAATATTTAAAAGCAGGTTATGAACTTGCTCGGTATCTTCGGGGTGTATTAAAATGTCCACATCGCCCATTGTTCTGATATCGGGGTTTTTGTAATACGCCGCAGAAGCAACACCTTTAAAAAACACATATTCAACACCGTTTTGACTTAAAGCATAGCCAATTTCAATATGGTTATAACTAACCTTTGCGTTTTTAATAGTTGACAAAAAAAGTTGTTTTTCGGCAATCTCGCTTTTAAGTGACAGTTTTTTAAAAGCGGTACAAACAATTGGTAAAACTGCTTGATGGTTTGCTTCCTTTAAAAGCTCATCAACATCAAAATCGGAAGAAAGGGTTATTTCTTTGTCAAAAAGAACATTGGCACAAAGGTTACATAAAATATTTTGGTTTTCAGTTAAATTGTTTTTCATATTTTCCAGTTCCTTTGTTAAATATCCAAAAAGGCAAATCCCCAAAGCGCCCCATAATGCACCCAAGGTATTAAAAATAACATCATCTATCTCACATCTGCCTAGTGAATATACATACTGCATTGCTTCAACACATACTGAAATAATTAGGGCAGATATGACTGCAATTATAACACTAATTGCTTTATGCTTTCGTGAAATCGTGTATGACAAAAAGACACCAAACGGAACATACAAAAGCACATTCATAAAAACGGTTCGGTACATTTCGGGCTGCGTTTTTGCCATTACAAAGCTGTAAAATGGCCTTAATTCAAGCGAAAAGGTCCCGACCTCACGGCTTAAAACAGTTATATAGAATATACCAAATAGCGACACCAAAAAGCCAATAACGCTTATGGCTTTAAGCCATTTTAATTTACTGTATAGCGCATTTAAAGCTGCATATATACTTATAAAAGTAACTGCTAAAATAAAAGCCGAAAATAGTGGCATTGCATAAATTTGTTTTAACATACTAAAAAACTATCTGTTTCCATACATTTTTTCATAATAGTTTTGATATTCACCCGAAATAATGGTTTCCCACCACTCGCGGTTTTCAAGATACCATTTAATTGTTTTCTGTATGCCATCACTGAATTTTGTTTCGGGCAACCAACCAAGCTCACTATGAATTTTAGTTGGGTCAATAGCATAGCGCATATCATGTCCCTTTCGGTCAGTGACAAATGTTATAAGACTTTCAGGTTTATCAAGCGCCTTGCAAATAATTTTAACAATATCAATGTTTTTCATTTCGTTATGACCGCCGATATTGTAAACCTCACCAATCCTACCATTGTGGATTATTAAATCTATTGCTTTGCAATGATCTTCGACATAAAGCCAATCACGAACATTTAATCCCTCACCATAAACGGGCAATGGCTTGTCTGCCAAAGCGTTTACAATCATAAGAGGTATTAACTTTTCGGGGAAATGATATGGACCATAATTATTTGAACAGCGTGAAATTGTCACTGGTAAACCATAGGTCCTAAAATATGCAAGCACCAATAAATCGGCCGCCGCCTTAGATGATGAATAGGGCGACGAGGTGTGAATTGGTGTTACTTCAGTAAAGAAAAGGTCAGGTCTGTCAAGGGGTAAATCGCCATAAACCTCATCGGTAGAAACCTGATGATAACGCTTTATTCCATACTTACGACAGGCATCCATTAAAACCTGTGTACCTAAAATATTTGTTTTAAGAAAAATTTCTGGGTCTTCAATAGAACGGTCAACATGGCTTTCTGCGGCAAAGTTTACAATAATATCCGGTTTTTCTTCCTCAAAAAGCTGATAAACTGCTTTTCTGTCACAAATATCTGCTTTCACAAAGCGAAAATTCGGATTGTTGATAACAGGTGTCAATGTGGACAAATTTCCAGCATAGGTTAATTTATCAATACAAACTATTCGGTAACCGTCATATTTTTTAAGCATATGGAAAATAAAATTACTTCCAATAAAGCCGGCACCGCCCGTCACAATAATTGTCATTTAAAGTTCTCCTCAACAAGTGATAATAAATACTGGCCATAATCAGTCATTTTTAAACCTTCGCCGATTTGTTTTAATTGATTATCATCAATAAAACCGCGCCGCCATGCAATTTCCTCTACGCATGAAATATAAAATCCCTGTGTAGACTGCACTGCCTCAACATATTCTGCTGCTTTTAACATACCTGCGGGTGTACCTGTATCAAGCCACGCCATACCTCTGCCTAAAAGCTCAACATGGAGCTCGCCCGCTTCAAGATATGCGTTATTAACTGATGTAATTTCAATTTCACCGCGTGCAGAAGGTTTTACATTTTTTGCAATTTCAACAACACGGTTATCGTAAAAATACAGCCCAGGAACAGCATAATTCGACTTTGGGTTTTGCGGTTTTTCTTCAATTCCTATAACCTTGCGGTTTTCATCGAATTCAACAACGCCAAAAGCACGCGCATCTTTCACGGGATAACCAAAAATTGTGGCACCCACTGTGCGCTCTTTTACACGGTTTAAAATCCTTGTCATATCTTGTCCGTAAAAAACATTGTCGCCCAAAATTAGGCAAACATTGTCATCGCCTATAAACTCTTCGCCAAGAATAAAGGCATCTGCTAAGCCACGTGGTTTTTCCTGCACCTTATATGTAAATTTAACACCAATATATGAACCGTCACCTAAAAGTCTTTCATAAATAGGTGTGTCCTCAGGTGTGGAAATAATAAGAATTTCCCTAATACCCGCAAGCAAAAGTATCGAAAGCGGATAGTAAATAAGGGGTTTATCATAAATTGGTAAAAGTTGCTTAGAAACCGCTTTTGTCATGGGATAAAGCCGTGTACCCTTGCCACCGGCCAAAATAATACCTTTCATCTAATCACCACTATTTCAAAATAATATCGCAAATTTTATCAACTTCTTCAAGTGCCAAATCTGAGTACATTGGCAATGTAAGAACATTTGCTGCAATAAACCTTGCTGTTGGGGTTTTATCAGCACCATAAAAACTTTCGTTTTTATAACACTCAAATTCATTTATAAGGGGATAAAAATACTTTCTTGCAATAATACCTTCTTTTTTAAGCTTTTCAAAAATGTTGTCACGATTGTATTTATATCCGCTAAAAATTATGGGAAAATATGCATAATTCGATTTTACGCCGTTTTGCACCTTATTAAGAATTATACCATCAATACCATCCAGATGTTTTAGATAGCGATTATAAACCGCCTCTCTTTTAGCTATCTCTGCATCAATATGACGGAGATTGCAAACCCCCATGGCAGCAGCGAATTCGTTCATTTTGGCGTTTCCGCCGGCATACAACACACTCTCTCCGCATATACCAAAGTTTTTTAAAGCATCCAGCTTAGTCGATAGGCCTTCATCCTTAAATGTTACGGCACCACCCTCAATAGTATTAAAAACCTTTGTAGCATGAAAGCTAAACATTGAAGCATCACCGAAATTGGCCGCGCTAATACCGTTATATATAACCCCAAAGGCGTGAGCCGCATCATAAATAACCTTTAAATTGTACTTTTTTGCAATTTTATCAATTCTATTTACATTACATATATTTCCATAAACATGAACCGGTAATATCGCAACGGTTTTTGGGGTTATAAGTCCTTCTATTTTATCGGTATTTATTGTGTAATCATTCTCATTTATATCACACATTACGGGTTTCATACCACATTTTACTATCGCATGGGTAGTAGAAGCAAATGT
>JAZSNW010000112.1:0-15546 GCA_045536615.1 Acutalibacteraceae bacterium
TTGGCCCCCGACTTATTGGTCGATTTATATGCCGAACCCGAAGCGGATGGCGGTGGATGGAAGGTTAGCCGAGGATTTTCATGGAAAACTATGGTTAAGTTTATCAATAGACTGCATGTTGCTGTTAAGGATTTTGATCCAATGTTTGCAACAACCGTTTCATCCGGCTCTGCTTGTTATACTCTTATTCAGGGAATGTATAACGAAATAAATGTTGATTATTTGGGAGCTGATCTTTATACGGATGACGGTAGGTTTGATACACCCAAAAGTATGTTGCTTTCACGTCCGTTTATGTTAGGCGAGTATGGTTTAAGCAACTATAAAACCGCCACAAATGAAGATCAAGTTAGAATTGTTAAAGCATATATAAATAATGCATTAAACAATCAGGTTGCGGCAGCGTTTTATTGGTGCTATGGTTGGAAATGTCGCAAAGCCGATGAAATGCATTTAGTGGATCATGACGGTGAGCTTAAACCTATTGCTGCGTATTATCACTTTTCTCAGCTTGACCGACAATATAGTACAAATGAAGTTGCACAAAATGATAAACCTGTTTTATTAGCAATTGTTTCACACCAAAAAATCAGATGGTTTGGTACACGCGGTGCTAAATATTATAAGGTTTTAAGAATTAAAAATAATTTAACTGAAAATATCGCGATTATTGAAGATAACAACGATAATGTAGACTATCCCTTGATTTTCAGATATAACGATGAACAAGGTGACGATAGTTGTAGTTATAAAATTATTTCAGTAATGCCCGATGGACAGGAAATTATTTCGGAAATCGCCGAGGTTATTAAAGGAGCAATATACAAATGAGATATGAAAACTTTTCTAAATTCGGCAAAGGTCGAAGAACCTTATTTCCAAATATAAATTGCAATCAAGACGATAATTTATTTTACACACAAGAACCGAATAGCTTTTGGAAAAATGCTGACAACAGTGAAATTCTTACTGTTGAACCGAATGATGAAATTAAATTTTCTGCAAACGGAAAAAGATATGTTAAATGGTTTGAACTAAAGCCAAACACATCATATTTTTTAAGCTTTTTTGGTAGAACACAGTTACCTGAATGGACAGATTTGAACTTTGGCATTTTGGGTGAGGATGAATTACCATTTGAAAACTTTCATACCGTGGCTGAAAATGCATTTTTTGTTTTTCGAGAGGGTCAGGACCAAAACTTAACTGTAAAAGGACAAGATGGTGAATGGTATAGAAGAACATATATGTTCACCACGTCAAATTCTAAAAAATTTGGTTTTTTTGCTTTCGGAAAACAAGGCACTGTTTATTTAAAAAAATTATATTTGTGTGAAGCTAACAATCTCACTAATCCTGAAACTCGTAAAGATAGTATGGTTTTTAACAATTCAGAAGACGTTAAGGATTGTTTGCCGCAAAATAATTTTGTGAATAATTGGCAGCCATTTATAAATGGTGATAATTATGGTTCGTTTGTAACAGTTACAAACGATGCTTTGCGCTATTCTTATAATAATCAAGGTTGCTATTATTTTGCTTGGTTACCACTAGATGAGGACAAAGTATATACTTTTGTTTATACCGACGAGGTTAAAAAAGCAGGTAATTCTATGTATGGTTTTATTGCTGAAAACCAAAGCGGTAAGAGAAAGTGGTTGACAAATAAATCTGCAAGCAAGGTTCATTCTAAAGAAACTACCGCAGATGCAATCACTGTGACAAAAGGCGATAAAATTGCTTTTGCAGTTTATGATGGCGGCGGTGAAGTTGAGTTTTCAAATTTCAAAATATTTCTTTTAGGAAACGGAATTGATAATACATGAAAATTAAATTCAATGCAAAAAGACTTGTGGTAGTAATATCACTTGTATGCGCTGTTGTCATTTTGCTGTCGCTCATTTTTTTGCCTATATTTAAGGCCAACTCTGCCGTATTAAAAACTCGCAATTTTAAAATAACACCTGATATGATGTCTTATCTTGTTAATGAAGAGTTAAATAGTTATATTGATTATCACACATTAACTGTTGGTGATAATTATTTAGATATGGTAAAGCTTGATAAAGATAAAAACCTGAGAAGACAAAAAAGTGTTTATGGTAACAGTTGGTTTGATTATTTTTACGAAACAGCAATTGAACAGGCAAAAGAAATATTGCTCACCTGTGAAGATGCTAAAAAATTAAATATTACCTTAACTGATGCTGAAAAGAAAGAAATTTCAGAATTAGCAACTGATAAAAATGGTATCAGTATTACTAAGGGTAATTTAAAGAAAATTCTTGAGTATAAGAAATTATCTGAAAAATATAAAAATCATATAAAGTCAAACATTACTGAAAATGATTATGAAAAGTATTATAATGAAAACAGTACAGATTTTGACTGTGTTGATTATAAGCGTGTAATTGTAAATGTTAATGTTGAAGAAAATTTAACAGGCGGAGCTTCTGTTGATGCATTAACAAATGCTGCATTAAAAAAAGTTGAGGATTTAAAACAAGAAATAGCAGCCGAAGGATTTGATATTGCTGTAACTAAATATTTAAAGGAAATTGGATCTGAGGAAACCATTGAAGATTTGACATTTGTTTCACAAAAATATGTTGAAGATATGCAGGTTAGTAAATGGGCTTTTGACCCGGCAAGAAAAGCAGGGGATATAATTTCCTTTGAGGGAAAACACCAATATTCAATTTATTATTTGATAAGCACCCCATATCCTTATGATTACACTTTAAATAACGGTATTATTGCTTTTAGCGAATACGATTCCTCTGACCCAAGGGCGTTAACTAAGTTAATGGAAAAGTTAGAAGAAAAAGTGAATAGTGATGAAGATTTGATTAAGTTCATTTCTGAAAATGAATTTAAAACTTTAGATTCATCAAAATTATACAAGGGCGATTTACCCCAACCCGTTAGCAATTGGTTTTATTCTCAAGATCGTAATTCAGGAGATTTACAGGTTTGTGCCTATGGTAAATATCTTTATATTATGAAATATAGCGGAGTGGGTGAGTCTTATTTCAAAACTGAATTAATGACTCAATGCAAAGAATTTGCATACGACGCCAAATTGGAAGAGTTATCAAAAGAAATTAATTTAAAAGTATCTAATATTTTTAAGTTTTTAATATTAAGATAAAAGGTGATTATATGTTAACAAAAGAAATTGTAAAACGTTATGAAAACAATCCGATTTTAAGACCAGAAGATATGCCAATACCTTGCTGTGCTGTGTATAATTCGGGTGCAGTTAAATTGGCAGATGGCACATATGTTATGATGAGCCGTTTCGAAAAGCTCAATAAAAAGCAAATGGTTTGGACTTCAAGAAGTACTGATGGTATTCATTTTACTCCTGACCCAGAACCCGTAAAGTTTGTTTGCAAACCTGAAGAACAGGAATTTTATGATGAAGTTACTTTCCCGAATTCAGGTCATATGATTGGTTCTTGGTATGACCCACGAATTTGTCCTGTGGATGGCACATATTATGTTGTTTATTGTGTTGGCGGTGACTTTGGCTGTCGTATCGCAATAGGCAAAACTGAAGATTTTAAAACTGTTGAACATGTAAGCTTCCCATTACATATTGCAAACCGCAACGCAGTATTGTTCCCCGAAAAAATTAATGGTGAATATTGGATGCTTCACCGTCCACAAAATGTTGTTCAAAGCGGTGATATTTGGATTACTTCATCTCCCGATTTACAGTATTGGGGAAATTGCAGAGTAATTGCTAAGCCCGAAAATTATTGGGAAAACACTAAGATTGGTCCTGCTGCACCACCAATTAAAACAGATAAGGGTTGGCTCATTATTTATCATGGCGTATTCCCGAACTGTAATGGTATAAACTATGGTGCAGGCGTTATGATGCTTGACCTTGAAAATCCTTGCAAGGTTATCGGTCGTTGCAAAGACCCGATTCTTTATGTTAAAGAAACATATGAAATGATAGGTCAGGTTCCCAATGTTGTATTCCCTGGCGCTGTTATTCCTCAAGAAGACGGCACAGTTACCATTTATTATGGTGCTGCTGACTATGTACAATGCATGGCAACTGCAAAGCTTGATGATTTAATTGAAGCTTGCTTTAATGAATAATTGTTCTGAAAATTTTGGTTTAAGTTAATAAACAAAAGACCGATAGGTAATAAAATTATTGTTATTAAAAACGGTGATAGGTATGTTAAAACGAAAAGAATTTTTTAGTTGTTAATATTTCTATTATTTCGATTTTTCAATAATTTTATATATCTATCGGTCTTAACTTTTATTTGATTTCAAATTTTTAATTTTAAGATTTGATATATTTAAAATTTACCAGTTTAATACACGCATTTTTTAAAATGCACTTATAGTGTGGGGGTATATAAAATGTACCCAGTGGAAAAATAGTTAAAATTTTTAATAGTTTGAGGTAAAAAATGAAATATTTAGATGAATATAAAAAATGGAAATCCTGTACTTTGAAGGATGCCGACTTAATGCATGAATTAGACTCTATGTCTGAAGAACAAATTGAAGATGCTTTTTATCGCAATTTAGAATTTGGCACCGGTGGACTTAGAGGTGTTATAGGTGTTGGCACAAATAGAATTAATATCTATACTGTGGCTAAGGCAACACAAGGATTATCTAAATATTTATTAAATAAATATGGCAATTCGTTAAATGTGGTAGTGGGTTACGACAGCAGAATTAAGTCTGATGTTTTTGCAAAAACTGCAGCGGCTGTTTTTGCTGCAAACGGCATTAAGGTTTATTTGTGGTCAACATTAAATCCTGTTCCTACAGTTTCCTTTGCAACAAGATATTTGAATGCATTTGCGGGTGTAATGATAACTGCGTCCCATAATCCTTCTAAATATAATGGATATAAGGTTTACGGGGCTGACGGATGTCAGATTACCACCGAAGCAGCGGCGGAAACATATGCTGAAATTGAAAAAATAGATATTTTTAATGATATCAAATTTGGCGATTTCAATGAATCGCTAAAAGATAATATGATCGAGTATATTGCTGATGATGTATTAACGGCATATATAGATAAAGTGAAGGAACAATCTGTGTTATTTGGCGATGAAGTAAACAGAGATGTTGCAATTGTTTATTCACCGCTTAATGGCTCCGGATATATCCCTGTAACAAGGGCATTGACCGAAATGGGCTATACAAATATTACCGTTGTTGAAGAACAACGACTACCCGACGGTAATTTTCCAACCTGCCCTTATCCCAACCCCGAAATTAAAGAAGCAATGCAACTTGGTATTGAATATGCAAAAAAACAAAATGCAGACCTGCTTTTAGCTACCGACCCTGACTGTGATAGAGTTGGAATTGCGGTTAAGGACGCAAACGGCGAGTTTGTTCTTTTAAGCGGTAATCAAACCGGTTTATTACTGTTTGATTATATTTGTTCACAAAGAATTAAGCATAATAAAATGCCTGAAAACCCTGTTATGATTAAAACAGTTGTTACAATGGATTTGGCAGATAAAATTGCTGAAAGCTATGGTGTAAACACAATAAATGTGCTTACCGGCTTTAAGTTTATTGGTGAACAAATTGGCTTATTGGAAGAAAGAAAAGCAGAGCAATCATATATATTTGGTTTTGAAGAATCATATGGATATTTAACCGGCAGTTATGTTAGAGATAAGGATGCGGTTAATGGCGCTTGTATGATTTGTGAAATGTTTAGTTTTTATAAAAGCCAAGGAATTGGTTTAATAGAAAAACTAAATGAATTATTTGAAAAATACGGATATTGTATGAATACATTGTATTCTTTTGAATTTGAAGGTTCTTCCGGATTTGAAAAAATGCAAAACATTATGAAAAACTTCCGCGAAAACATCGGCAATGGCATGATGATAGACTCTTTTGCAAATAAAAAGATTGAAAGGGTTATTGATTACAATCGCGGAATTGATGGTTTGCCTAAATCTAATGTATTAAAATATCTTTTAGAAGATAATTGCTCCATCGTTATTAGACCAAGTGGCACAGAACCTAAAATTAAAGTTTATATTTCGGTGTCTGCAGCAACAGAGGCGGAAATTGTGGAAATCGAAAGCAAACTTGTTTGCGATATTAAAAAATTATTAAAAGGTGAATAATTATGAAGCCAAAAATTTTAGTTGTTGGCAGTATGGCAATGGATTTAACTGTCACTTCAGAACGATTTGTTAATGCAGGTGAAACTATATTTGGCAACGGATTTTCTTCTGCTCCCGGCGGAAAGGGTGGCAATCAGGCGGTTCAAGCGGCTCGTTTGGGTGCCGATGTTACTATGCTTGGAAAAGTGGGCAATGATGATTTTGGTGTTAGTCTTGTTGAATCATTAAAACAAAGTGGCGTAAATACCGAAAAAATTCTTGTTAGCCAAACTGTTTCGACAGGTGTAGCTGTTATACAAATTCAAAAGAATGAAAAAGGTACCGAAAATAAAATTATTGTTATTAAAGGTTCTAATAACGAGTTGTCTGTTGATGATATTTCCTTTTTAGAGAAAGATATAGTTAACTATAATATGGTAATATTGCAGCACGAAATTCCACAAGAGGTTAATTGCAAGGTGGCAGAGTATGCTAAGGCTAATGGAATACCTGTTATGCTTAATCCCGCACCGTCTGCAATAGTTCCTAAAGAATTGATTTCTTGTCTCACTTATATTTGTCCTAATGAGCACGAGGCCAGTGATATTGTAGGAATAAAACCAAATACAGATTCCTCTATAAAACAAGCAGTCGAGTTATTGCATAATATGGGTGTTGATAATGTTCTTATAACATTAGGAAAGGCGGGCTGCGCTTTTTCAGATGGTAACCATATGATTAACTCACCAAGTATTGATATTGCTCCCGTTGTTGACCCAACTGCAGCAGGTGATAGTTTTATTGGCGCATTTTGTACTGCAATATCTTCGGGTATTCCAGCAGACGATGCACTTATATTTGCAAATTGTACCGCAGGTATAACTGTATCAAGAATGGGTGCACAAACAAGCTTACCAACTTTGGATGAAGTTCTTTGCGCTATGAAGGAAAAAGGGTATAACATTGCCAGTTTTGACACCCTTATAAGATAATTTTTTATTTTAATATAAATTAAGGAGCAATTAATATGAAAATAGATATGCATTCACATTGTGTGCCGGGAAGTAATTGTGCTCATCACGCGCCAGAATTATTGCCAGGTTATTTTAAAAAGAAGGGTATAGACGCAATAGTTTTGACAAACCATTACTATCCACCTCATTGTAAAAAACTTGGCGAAACTTTAGAAGAACAAGCTCTGGAATATGTGCAAATCTATAAGCGTTGCAAAGAAGAAGGCAAAAAAATTGGCGTAAAGGTGTTTTTTGGAGCCGAACTTAAACTTATTAAAGAGCCAAATGGTCCTGAATTTTTGCTTTACGGTATTTCTGAAGAAGATTTTATTTCTTCTTTTCCGCTTTATAATAAATCTCAAGAAGAATTATTTGATTTTTGTAACGAAAAAAATATTTTAATGGTTCAGTCTCATCCTTACAGAACGGAGCAGGGTTATGCACCTGCCGATATGAGATTTGTTCACGGCATTGAAGTTTATAATCCGCATTTATTATTTGATGCAAGATTTGAAGATGCGCTGAAATTGGCCGTTGATAATAATAAAATCAAAACCTCGGGTTCGGATTTTCATATTAAAGACCAGGCAGGTCTAGCGGGAATGATTGTGCCGGATTATATAAATGACCAGTTTATGCTTCGTGATTTTTTGCGCGAGAATAAAGCCGTTATATTTGATAAAAATGGTGTTTTATTTGAAGAATAAAATTATTAATTAAATGTGGAGGACTACATATGTATCCATTATTGTTAAAGCCGCCCATTAAGGATTATTTATGGGGCGGAACAAAATTAAAAACCGAATTTGGCTTTTCAACCGAAAAAGAAATTGCCGCAGAAGCTTGGATGTTGTCATGCCATAAGGATGGAAAGAACCTTGTTATTAACGGCGAACATAAAGGCAAAACCATTAACGAGGTTTTAGAAATATGGGGTAGAAATGCGCTTGGTGAAAGGGCAGAAAAATTTTCATATTTCCCAATTCTTATAAAGCTTATTGATGCTAAGCAAAAGTTGTCAATTCAAGTTCACCCCGATGATGAGTATGCATTAGCTGTTGAGGGTGAATATGGCAAAACTGAAATGTGGTATGTAGTTGACTGCGAGCAAGGCGCCGAGCTTATTTATGGCTTTAAAAATGACATTTCTAAAGAGGAGTTTGAAAGACGCATAAAGGATAACACCTTGACCGAGGTTTGCAATTTCGTTCCGGTAAATAAGGGTGATGTTTTCTTTATAGACGCGGGTACTCTTCACGCAATTGGTGAAGGTATTCTTATAGCCGAGGTACAGCAAAATTCTAACACTACTTACAGGGTATCTGATTATGGTCGCTTAGGGGCCGACGGAAAGCCAAGAGAGCTTCACATAGATAAGGCACTTGATGTCACAAAGCTTGAAAAGCCATCAATGCCTTACGGTAGCGTTGGAAAAATCACCGCTAAAGGCGATGATAGCTATCGTGAACTTGCTTGTTGTGATTTGTTTACAACCGGTGTAATTTCTCTTAGAAAAAATTTCACAATAGAAACTAATGAAAGTTTCGTTTCACTTATTGTTCTCGACGGGGAATTAACATTAAAGTGGGATGACGGCGAAATTGAAGCCCAAAAAGGTGACAGTATTTTCATTCCGGCAGGGTTTAAAACAAGCCTTCAAGGGAATGGCGAAATTTTATCTAGTTATATATAATATCAAACATTTTAAAAACGACTTGTGACAACAAGTCGTTTTTATCTATATTGACATTATAAAAAAATTCCCTTATAATTTAGTCAATAAGGGGGTTATATTATGAATGATTACATAACCATTATTGAAGAAATTACTGATTTAATTGGTGAATCAGGCAATGCTTTGGATTCACTTTCGGCAATTATTACTGCTGTTGCGGGACTCGCAAGTCTTGGAATTGCAGGTTTTTTAATCATGGCTGCAATAATTGGTATAATTGTTGGATTAGTTGTTGCTGTTGTAACTTGGGTTTTAGAAGCTATTCCGATTTTCTTACTTGCAAAAAAGGTTGGTAGAGATAACGCATGGTTTGCTTGGGTACCAATTTTTGGTGCAGAATTTCGCCTTTGGGTGCTTTCGGATATTGCAGGCGATAAGCCCTTTACGGTTTATAAAGAAAAATACACAATTAAAAACCGTGCAAATTCGTTTTGGCTTTATGTTGCTATAAAGTATTTCGGCGCTGCGGTTATTTCGTCGGTTGTTGGTGTAGTAAGCGCAATTATACCGCTTATCGGCTCGGTTTCTGCTGTTTTAATGCTTTTACCTGCTGTTGCTTGCGCTATTATTGAATATGTATATTTGCGTGATGTTTTAGATATTTTTAAAGAAAACAAAGAAGCAAATAAAAAAGCTTCATTCTTTATTACATTGCTTGATAGTTTTGTAACACTTGGATTTGCAAGAATTGTTTATTTGTTTACTCTTTTAAAATGCAGTCCTTTGCCGAGCAATGACGAAATAGTTATCGAAGAAGCAACAAAATAATATAAATAGGGAAGTTAAATACAAATGAAAAAGAAAATTTCTATAATAGCGCTTATTTTAACCTTTGTTTTGCTTTTTTCGGCCTGCGGCGAGGTTGATAACAATTTTTCGATTATATCCTCACCGACTGATGAGGTTGTAAGTGTACCAACCGAAAGCAAGGTTGAAAGTAACATAGAAAGTAAGGAAGAGGCATCATCACAAAATTCAGTACCAACCTCTACACCTGCAACTTCTTCAAAGCCGGAAAGTGTGTCAACCACACCAAAACCCGCACCAACCCTTCAAAATGTGATGGTTGGGCCTTATGAAATTTATGATGCTAATAACACAAGAGGTTTAAACACAACGAAATCGGGTTATGGCTTCGGTGTTGCAAAGGATGGCAAGCCGCACAGTATGTCGGTTAATAATCAGGCAAAGTTTGACGGTATGCAAAATGTCAACGCCTTGGCACTCGACACAAAATCAACCGACAAGCGTATGTATTTAACCTTTGACTGTGGTTATGAATATAAAAACCTTACTGCCAATATCTTAGATACTTTAAAGGAAAAACAGGTAAAAGCCGCTTTCTTTTTGACGGGTGATTATGTTAAGAAAAACCCAACTCTTGTTAGAAGAATGATTGATGAGGGGCATATTGTCGGTAATCACAGTTGGGGTCATAAGAGCTTTCCAACAATTTCACGCGAAAAAATGGCACAGGAAATTTGGCAGCTTGAAGATTATTTCAAAAAGAATTTTAATTACGAAAGCAAATATTTCCGTTTCCCATCAGGTGAGCACAGCGAATGTTCTTTGGAACTTGTAACTTCAATGGGGTATAAATCAATATTTTGGTCGGTAGCTTATGCCGACTGGGATACTGCGAAGCAACCCACCAAAGAAAGCGCCGTAAACACCGTTACAAGCCGTTATCATAACGGGGCAGTAATTTTACTTCATGCGGTGTCACAAGCCAACGCAGACGGTCTTGGCGAGATGATAGACATTGCAAATTCACAAGGTTATGCATTTAAAACGCTTGATGAATATTATAACTAAAATAAAAAACGGCTTGTCAGTGGACAAGCCGTTAATTTTTTATAAAATCGAGAAGTTTACAACAAGTGCTGCAAATACGATAGATACCATTGAAAGTAATTTAATTAAAATGTTAATTGCGGGACCGGATGTATCTTTAAAGGGGTCGCCAACGGTGTCGCCAACAACAGCGGCTTTGTGGTTTTCAGAGCCCTTACCACCATGTACACCACTTTCAATGTACTTTTTAGCGTTATCCCAAGCACCACCCGAGTTTGACATAAATATTGCCATTAAAAAGCCCGAAGCAGTTGCGCCCGCAAGCATACCTACAACGCCTGTCCAACCAAGTGTCATACCAACAATAACAGGAACAACAACCGCAACGATGGTAGGCACTATCATTTCGCGAAGACTTGCCTTTGTGCAAAGGTCAACACAGGAAGCATAATCAGCTTCGCCAGTGCCATCCATAAGACCTTTAATTTCTTTAAATTGGCGGCGAACCTCTTTAACAACGCTTTGTGCAGCGCGTCCAACAGAATTCATTGTAATTGCGGCAAAAACGAATGGGAGACAAGCACCGATAAACAAACCTGTTAAAACAGTAGGATTTGTAATACTTAAAACAACCTCGTCAATTTCACCGCTGATAGATTTTACCTTATCAATATATGATGCCATAAGAGCAAGTGCTGTGAGTGCGGCCGAGCCGATAGCAAATCCCTTACCTGTGGCGGCGGTTGTATTACCGAGTGAGTCAAGCGCATCGGTACGGTTTCTAACATCTTCTTCAAGACCTGCCATTTGGGCAATACCGCCTGCGTTATCGGCAACAGGGCCGTAAGCATCGGTTGCAAGGGTAATACCAAGGGTTGAAAGCATACCAACGGCTGCAAGACCAATACCGTAAAGGCCAAGCGAAGCATTACTCGCACCGCCCGATACGAAGAAAGCAACCAAAACACAAACTGAAATTATAATAATTGGCATCAATGTTGAAAGCATGCCAACCGAAAGACCGCCAATTATAATGGTGGCTGTACCGGTTTCACTTGTTGCGGCAAGGTTTTGTGTGGGCTTAAAGCCGTCAGAGGTGTAATATTCGGTTGCTTTACCGATAAGCACACCTGCAAGTAACCCTGCTAAAATAGCAAAGTAAATTTTCCAGTTAGCTTCACCTAAGATAAAGTAAATAAGGGGAAGGGAAATAATAGCAATTGCAATTGCTGAAAAATTAGTACCGCGTGAAAGTGCAGATAAAAGCTGCTTTTGGGTTGCGCCTTCCTTTGTTCTTACAAAGAATGTACCGATAATTGAACAAACAACACCAATAGCTGCCAAAAGCATTGGTAAAGCCATTGCTTCAATTGAATGTAAAGCCGCAACACCCAAGGCAGAAGCTGAAATTATTGAGCCGACATAAGATTCATAAAGGTCGGCACCCATACCTGCAACGTCACCAACATTGTCACCAACATTATCGGCAATAACCGCAGGGTTGCGGGGGTCATCTTCGGGAATACCTGCTTCAACCTTACCAACAAGGTCAGCACCAACGTCAGCGGCCTTTGTAAAGATACCGCCGCCAACACGGGCAAATAGTGCCATTGACGATGCACCCATACCAAAGGTAAGCATAGCACTTGTTATTTCGGAAGGATTAAGGTTAAACACAAATTTTAAAAGGAAAAACCAAACCGAAATATCTAAAAGTCCAAGACCTACAACAGTAAAGCCCATAACACTGCCCGCTGAAAAGGCAATACGAAGACCCTTGTTAAGACCTTCACGGCAAGCGTTTGCAGTACGCGCATTTGCAAGAGTGGCAATCTTCATACCAATAAAGCCCGAAAGAGCCGAGAAGAAACCGCCAGTTACAAAAGCAAAGGGCACATAAGGTGTCAAAAGTTTGAATATTGCCATAACAGAAAGTACAGCAAACATAATGCCAAAGAAAATTATAACAATTTTATATTGGCGTTTTAAATAAGCATTAGCACCTTTGCGAATAGCAAGTGAAATTTTCTTCATAAGCTCATTGCCTTCGGAAAATTTCAGCACTTTGCGCGACATTATAAAAGCGAATAACAACGCAAACAAAGCACCGGCAAAGGTTAAAATTACGAGTAACTTTTCCATAAAAATCTCCTTAATTAGTAAAATTTCAGAAAATATGTATATTTTGTTATTGAATTTAGTGGTAACGAATATTATACCACAAAAATTTTAAAATTCAAGTGAGATTTGTCAAATAATTAACATATTAATATTTTTATATTTATTTACACTAATAAAATTTTGTGGTATAATATATTTGTAAAAATTTACGCAAAAGAGGTGAGTGTATGGACAAGTTTATTTTAAAAAGCCAATATAAACCGACAGGTGACCAGCCAGAAGCTATCGATAAGCTGGTTGATGGTTTAAATCGTGGCGACAAAGAACAGGTTTTGCTTGGTGTTACAGGCAGTGGTAAAACCTTTACGATGGCGAATATTATCGAAAAAGTAAACCGTCCAACGCTTGTTCTCGCTCACAACAAAACCCTTGCCGCTCAGCTTTGCTCAGAGTTTAAAGAATTTTTCCCCGAAAATGCGGTGGAATATTTTGTATCCTATTATGATTATTATCAGCCCGAAGCGTATTTACCGGGCAGTGACACTTATATAGAAAAAGACAGTGCCATAAATGATGAAATTGACAAACTTCGCCACAGCGCAACCTGTGCGCTTTCCGAAAGGCGCGATGTTATAATTGTGGCGTCGGTTTCTTGCATATATTCGCTTGGTAATCCTATTGATTATCGCAGTATGGTTATATCTTTGCGTCAAGGTATGGAAAAGGGCAGAGATGAACTTATTGCAAAACTTGTTGATTTGCAGTATGAACGCAATGATATTAACTTTGTTCGCAATAAGTTCCGTGTGCGTGGCGACACGGTGGAAATTTTTCCCGCATATTCGGCCGAAAACGCCATCCGTGTTGAATTTTTTGGCGATGAAATTGACAGAATATGCGAAATTAACACTCTAACAGGCGAAGTTAAAGCGGTTTTGTCCCACGTGGCGATTTATCCCGCATCGCATTACATTGTGCCACAAGACAAGATGAAGGATGCTTTAAAAGAAATTTTAGACGAAATGGAAGAGCGTGTAAAATTCTTTTTAGATAACGAAAAACTAATTGAAGCACAGCGTATTCGCCAACGCACCGAATATGATGTTGAAATGTTAAGGGAAATTGGCACTTGTAAGGGTATTGAAAACTATTCTCGTGTTATGGCAAGAAGACCAAAGGGAAGTGTGCCCTCAACCCTTATTGACTATTTTCCCGATGATTTTGTGCTCTTTGTTGACGAATCACACGTTACATTACCACAAGTTCGTGGTATGCACGGCGGTGACAGGGCAAGAAAAGAAAATTTGGTTGAATACGGCTTTCGTTTGCCTTCGGCATTTGACAACCGCCCACTTAATTTTGATGAATTTTACAGTCACATTAACCAAGCGGTGTTTGTTTCAGCAACACCAGGTGACTTTGAAAAAGAAAAAGCCACACAAATTGTCGAACAGGTAATCCGCCCAACAGGGCTTTTGGACCCTGAAATATCGGTTAGGTCAACGGACGGACAAATTGATGATCTTATAAGTGAAATTAACGATAGAATTGCTAAAAGAGAGCGCGTTTTGGTGACAACCTTAACCAAAAAAATGGCGGAAAATTTGACCGAGTATTTAAATCAAGCGGGCATAAAAGTACGATATATGCACCACGATGTTGACACTATAGAGCGTATGGAAATTATCCGCGGTTTGCGACTTGGTGATTTCGATGTTTTAGTTGGTATCAACCTTTTGCGTGAGGGGTTGGACATACCTGAGGTATCACTTGTAGCGATTTTAGACGCCGATAAAGAGGGCTTTTTGCGAAGCGAAACATCACTTGTGCAAACTATCGGCCGTGCCGCCCGTAATGCCGAAGGCAAGGTAATTATGTATGCCGATACGGTTACAAGGTCAATGGAAAATGCCATAAATGAAACTAACCGCCGCCGCGCAATTCAAAATGATTATAATATTAAAAATGGTATTGTGCCGAAAACCATTATAAAAGATGTTCGTGACGTGCTTGAAATTGGCAGCAAGGTTAAAGATATGCCAATTAAGAATTTAAGTCGTGCCGAACGTGAAGCCGAAATAAAACGACTAACCGCTGAAATGAAACAAGCCGCCAAGATACTTGAATTTGAATATGCGGCAAAACTGCGTGATAAAATTAACGAATTAAGAGAGGGAAAACAGTAAATTGGCATCAGACAAAATTATTATTAAAGGCGCAAGTGAACACAATTTAAAAAATATCGATGTTGAAATTCCCCGTGACAAACTTATTGTTTTTACGGGGCTTTCAGGCAGTGGTAAATCTTCTCTTGCGTTTGATACAATTTATGCCGAGGGGCAACGCCGTTATGTTGAATCGCTTTCATCCTATGCGCGTCAGTTTTTAGGTCAAATGGAAAAACCGAATGTAGAGGTTATTGAAGGTCTATCTCCCGCAATTTCTATTGACCAAAAAACAACCTCTAAAAACCCGCGTTCAACTGTTGGTACAGTTACCGAAATTTATGACTATTTGCGTCTTTTATATGCACGTGTGGGTGTTCCGCACTGTCCCGTTTGCGGTAAAGAAATTAGCCAACAAACCACCGACCAAATTGTTGACACAGTTATGAAGTTGGATTTAGGCAGTAAAATTCAAATTTTGGCGCCCACAATTATAAACCGCAAGGGTGAGCATGTTAAAGAACTTGAACACGCCCGCAAACAAGGCTATGTAAGGGCGAGAATTGATGGTTTAACTTATGACCTTTCGGAAGAAATTA
>JAZSNW010000080.1:0-4040 GCA_045536615.1 Acutalibacteraceae bacterium
TCTTGCTCTTTATCAATGGTGATTTTTAATTCATTGGCTTTTTCTTGCAGTTTTTCAATTTCGGCAATAATTTCTTTTGCTTTTTGGTTGCCCAAATTTATTTTTTCCTCTGCGTCGTTGGCTTTTAAAAGGGCTTCATTATGTGCTTTAAGCGAAGCCAAGTTTTTGTCATATTCACCGGCGCGTCCGCTTTTTGAGGCAAGAGAAAGTTTTGCCTTTTCAAGTCGGGCATAAACTTCATCAAAGGATATGTCCTCGCTGCCGGTTAAGGCAATGTTTGAAAGCTTTGAATTTATTTCACCCTCAGCCGCAGCATTGCTTTCGGGAAAACCAAACTGACCAATAAAGATGCTGCGTTCAAAAGCGGGGGCAGAAAGCCCAAAAATTTTGGCGCCAATATCTGCCGAAACGGTTTCACGCTTTCCTAAATCTTTGTCAATAAGGGTTACCTTGTCGGTAGAATTTGATTCACCGAAAATGCGTTCAAGCCGAAAGTTTTTGCCATCTTTTTCAAAGTCAATGCTGCCCGCCATTTGACTGTTGTCCCACGGGGTGTATTTTTTGCGCGGGCTTTTTGATAAATCACCTTTTGCTCGGTCAGAGCCGTAAAACATCATTTTTATAAAGTTCATAATGGTGGTTTTGCCCTGCTCGTTTTCACCATATATAACATTAAGGTTATCGTTTAAATCAAGGGTTAAATTTTTAACACCGCCGAAGGCCGAAATATAAATACTGTTAATCTTCATTATACTTTACCTCCGAATTAAAGGCGCGAAGCCCAATGTTAAGGGCGCGCTTAACCGCTTCCGTATCTTCTGCGGTTTTTAATTTTTCAAGCATATTTTTAACAAACACACCTTTAAGGGTGGGTTCAGTTGCCAAAAGTTCCAAATCAAGCAAAAATTCGGTTTTATCTTTAATTTTAACAAAATATAAAACATTTGAAAGGCGGGTGGTGATTTCGGCAATGTTTAATTCCGCTTCGGGAGGAATACTGCCCACAAGTTCAATTTTATAAAGGTTGTCAGCATAGTTTTGCACATTTTCTTTAAGGTCGGCTAAAACCTTTTCGTAAATGTCATCACAACCGGTTATGTCAATTTTTCTTAAAATGTGTTGGCGTTTTGAAACGGGAACAAATTGCAAATTACAACTGCCTTTTGCAATTTCACCAAGATAAACGCCTTTTTCGGCCAATTCGTCAAAACCCTGACCTTCAGGGCAACCACAGTAAGCAAAATGCGTATTGTCAATTTTGCCAATGGGGGTGTGACTGTGCACATGGCCTAAGGCGATATAATCCATACCGCTTTTTTTAACAAATTTGGGGGTGATAGAGTTATAGTCAGAACCTAAATCAGCTCTAAGCTCGCCGTGTTGTACCATAATGTTTATATAGTCCGAATCGGGTTTAATGGAAAATTCCTCTTCGCCCTTTAAATAAACCCCTTCAAATGATTTGCCGTAAACCTTGGTTTTTATATCCTCAAAGGTTAAAACACTGTCGGTTGTGGGTAAAATATAAAGGTTTTGGGGTAAGCTGTTATTTAAGAAGGGTGATTCGCTGTTTAACGGGTCGTGGTTGCCCGCAGCAAAAACTACCTTAATTTCGGGTATAGAGCTAATTTTATTTAAAACACCTGATATAAATTCGCTTTCAACATTGTTGCTGTCAAACAAATCGCCCGCAATGGCCAAAATGTCAACACCCTTTTCCTTTGCCAAATCAACAATTCTTTCAAAGGTTAAAAGGGTTTCGAAGCGGCGACTTTCAGCATTGGCGCCCAAAAAAGCGTCGCGCGCGCCAATGTGTATATCAGCGGTGTGCAAAATTTTTACACTGTTCATCAAAAAACATCCTTTTTCGACTTTAATTATGTTTTTATATTATCATTTTTTTAACAATATATCAAGTCACAAATTGACTTTAGCGCTTTTATGTGTTAAAATGTTTTTGTATTCTAATAAGGTGGTATTTTTTATGAAAAGAACCGATTTTGCCGACCAATTATTTGACGCGGTTTTAACCCTTAAAACCCGTGAAGAGCTTTATATGTTCTTTGGTGACATTTGCACCCCAAAGGAAATTGAAACCTATGCCCAGCGCTTTGTTGTGGCAAAACTTTTAAACGAGAAAAAGGTTTACAGCGATATCGTTAAATCTACGGGTGCCAGCACCGCAACCATCAGCCGTGTAAACCGTTCTATGAATGAAGGGCTTAATTTGGCTTTTGAAAGGTTAAAATAAAAATGTATAACACTTTTGCCGAATTTTATGATGAACTTACTTATGATGTTGATTATAAAAAACGCACGGCTTATTTAACTAAACTTTTTAAAAAATATGATAAAATGCCAACACTTCTTTTAGATGTTGCTTGCGGTACGGGTGGTTTTTCAAACGAATTTGCAAAGCAGGGTGTTGAGGTTATCGGCGCCGATATGAGCGAGGAAATGCTAAACATTGCAAGAGAACGCTCTATGGAAAACGGTCTTGATGTTTTGTATCTTTGCCAAAAGGCCGAAGAACTTGACCTTTTCGGCACGGTTGACGGTGCGGTTTGCTGCCTTGACAGTTTAAACCACATAACTGACTATAAAAATCTTTGCAAAGCGTTTAAAAAGATTTCTTTGTTTTTAGAAAAAGACCGCCTTTTTATATTTGATGTTAACACCGAATATAAACACCGCGAAATTTTGGGTGACAATGTTTTTGTAATGGATAGGGAAGACCTTTACTGCGTGTGGGCTAATAATTATAATGAAAAGAACAAAACGGTGGATATTTCGCTTGACTTTTTCGTAAAACAGGGTGACAGCTATCTGCGGGAAAGCGAAGATTTTTCTGAACGGGCATACACCGCTGAAGAAATAGAAACCGCTTTGGAAAAAGCAGGACTTTCGGTAATAGAAATTTTTGACGATATGACTTTAAAACCGTTAAATGAGGTTAGCCAAAGGGCTATTTATATAACAAAAAAGGTGAAATAATGGGCAAACTTATAAGATGTATAACAAGCGAAGGCGCAATAATGGTGTCGGCTGTGGATTCGACCGATATTGTAGCCAAGGCAGAAGAAATACACAAAACCTCGGCGGTGACAACTGCCGCACTTGGCAGAATGTTGACTGCTGCCGCTATGATGGGTAATATGTTAAAGGGTGAAAAGAACACAATCTCCCTTAAAATTGACGGTAACGGCCCTGCAGGTGCAATTACCGTTTCGGCTGACTATCACGGCAATGTGCGCGGTTATGTGCAAAACCCTGTGGTTGAAATCCCCTTAAAGCCAAACGGCAAGCTGGATGTTTCGGCTGCAGTTGGTACAAATGGCAGTCTTTTTGTAACCAAGGATTTAGGGCTTAAAGAACCATATAACGCATTTATCCCCATCGTTTCGGGTGAAATTGCCGAAGATATTACTTCATATTACGCCACAAGCGAACAAATCCCCACTGTTTGTGCTTTGGGTGTGCTTGTAAATACTGATTTAACGGTTAGAAAAGCAGGGGGATATATTTTACAGCTTTTACCCTTTACCGAAGAGGAAATAATAGTAAAGCTTGAAGAAAATCTTAAAAATGTTCGCCCCCTTACCGCTTTAATGGATGAGGGTATGGATATTGAAGATATTGTAAGGGATGTTTTAAGAGGTTTTGAGGTAGAGGTTATATATACCGAAGATGTTGCATATAAATGTAAATGTTCAAGGGAAAAGGTTGAAGCGACTTTAAAGTCAATAAATAAAGAAGAATTGGCTGAAATGACCGCCGATTTACCCGAAGTTAGTGTATGTTGTGACTTTTGTAACACAACATATAGTTTTTTAAAAAAAGACATTGAAAAAATTTTAAAAAATTAAAAAAATTTGCTTGACAAATACAATATGTTATGATAATATATTGCTTGTCGCCGGTGAGTTGCCATTGGCAAGCCAGCGCGGTCATCGTGGGAGCATAGCTCAGCTGGGAGAGCATCTGCCTTACAAGCAGAGGGTCACAGGTTCGAGCCCTGTTGTTCCCACCATGTGGCCTGG
>JAZSNW010000079.1:0-3932 GCA_045536615.1 Acutalibacteraceae bacterium
ATTTAACTTCCTCTTCCATATAAGGCATAGCAATTCCCAATTCAACTGCTAACTGTTCAACCGTTAAGGGATTGTTGTCAGCCTCCAGCAAAATATTTTTCGGTATTCTCCTTTGCACAGCCTTCCACGGCCCTCCGCTTGTTTGATCGCCGCTGGCTATAAAAGTAACGTCTTCCGGTTTATAACTTCTTTTTCCAAACGTTCTTGCCATATTCAACCCTTCTTTCAAAATTTTTCGTGCACGCAACAGTTTAGACTTAACCGTGCCTTCAGGAAGTTTTAAAGAAACAGCAATATCTTTGATTTTTTTATCCTCTATGTAATAAGCAACTACAATATTGCGATATTCTGATGAAACAAAGGCAAGCTCTCGCCTGAGCAAATTTAAATATTCGCTGTCAATCACTTTGCTTTCTGTAGTTGCAGTATTGTCTGAAATTTCATAATCGCTAATATCCGGACCAACAAACAATTCATTTCGATTATGTTTATTCTTAGCCCATACACTATAACGATTACGAGCAATACCCCAAACCCACGCCTCAAAGTTTTCCAGCTCATTACCTCTCTCAAGCGAGGATATAATATTAAGCAAAATATCTTGAGCTAAGTTTTCGGCTTCGAAACTGTTTCCAGTCTTTTTAAGACAAAAATAAAACAACTTATCCATATAATTTTGAGTTAGCGAATTTAAGTATTCCTCTTTCACCGATTTTTCTATTACCATTTTCTTTAACCTCCTTTCACTTATATAGTGTTGCAATTTTGAAAAAGGTTGCAAAGTTTTTATTATTATAGCATAAATATTTACATAACGAAAGCGGAGTGGAATTCCACTCCTCTGTATGTTTTATAAAAGCATTTTGTTAAAATTTATAAAGATTTTACCTATATTTGATTGACAATCAAATTTTAAAGGCGTATAATTATTACATAAACTTTTGTAAAGGAGTTAATACTATGAAAAAATTAAGTATTTTAATCGCATTGATGCTCTGCATCACCATTAGCGGCGTGTATGCTACTTGGACATATGCAGGCACAAATGACATTGCTGATGCTTTTGCAGAAGCAAAGGTTACCCTTGTTGATGCCGAGCTTACCGGCGCAAACGGTACATATAAAATTGAGAGCAATCTTGTTTTAACCGTTGACCAGGCAAATGATGACCACGAAGCTGAACTTGTTTTCTCAAGCAACAACAGCGAAGATATTTACTTAACCGTAACATTTACACCCGCTACCAATGCACCTCAGGCCATTAAAGATAGCGCCGTTCCATCAGAACTTTATTTCACCACCACAACCACTATGGAATACAAGATGGATGCACAAGGTAACTATGATGCAAACGGAACCGCTAAACCTATCTTTACATTTGCTAACCCCTCTGACGGTGTGCTCAGTCCCAATGTGACTTGGAACGAAGAAGCAAACGGTTCTTTCACCTACACATTAAACAAAGACCAGCTTGAAGATATAATTACTCTTAGTCAAACCTTTATTCTTGACCTTAAGAGTGAGCACGATGCTTTCCGTGATGCACTTAACGGCAACATCGTTGCACGCATAACTGACGGTATTGTTTCTTAATAATTAAAAACAGCATTTTTGGTGGCAAGGGGTAATAACCCCTTGCCGCTAATCACATAATAAAGGGCTTTTAAAAATATGACGGATTACGAAATATATGTCCTTCTTTTGTGCCTTATAGTATTTGTTTTACTCACCGCATTATCTGTTGTGTGCTTATCAATTATCACACGCCTTTCACTACGCCTAATTCGCAGCGGCGCCGAGGATGAAAATATACTTAAGGAACACCAAAAGAACCAAAGAAAAAAAACGCAAAGTAAATATGTCAAAATTTTAGACTATGCCGTTTCAAGTATGGTCTGCTTGCTTTTTGTTTTAATGCTTATAGGTTCTTTTGTAATTCGTTGCACCGAAAACTCTTGTTGTGGTTTATTACCAACCTATCGCGTTGTAAATACCGGTTCAATGGCAGAGAAAAACGAAAAAAACACATATCTTAAAGAAAAAGGCTTAAACAACCAAATTCAAATGTTTGATTTAATCCGCACAGAAAAGCTACCCGATGAAATGGAGCTTGAGCTTTATGATATTGTTGTTTATGAAACCGACGGTATGCTTATTATTCACCGCATTGTCGGCATCGAAGAGCCGAACGCCTCTCACCCCGACTGCCGCCACTTTAAGCTGCAGGGCGACGCGGTGGATGCACCTGACCGCTTCCCCGTTCTTTACGGACAAATGCGCGCCATTTATCGAGGTGACCGCACTCCATTTGTCGGAAGCTTTATTTTGTTTATGCAGTCCCCTGCGGGTTGGCTATGCACCTTGCTTATTGTTATTTCTATGGTTGCATCCCCAATTCTTGACAAAAAGCTTCAAACCGCACGAAAGCAGCGGATTGAAATTTGCTTAAATAATGCCGATTCAAAAACCTACGGACCCGAACTTATCTCGGTTGGGGGGCATAAAAATGATTAAACGCTTTTTGCCCGTTTTATTATGCCTTGTAACTATTCTTTCAACAAGCGGGGTTTATGCCACTTGGAAATATTCTAGTTCAGGCCCAAATTCCGTTACACATACCATACCGCTTCGAATTAGTGAATTTAACTGGTCTGGCTCAGGCGATTTGCCCACCGAGGATGCCATTGGCGAAAACCACATTTCGCTTATCGATATGATTATTAACCACCCGCAACACGGTCTTAACACTTCAAAATCGTATTTAAATAAACAAATAGAAGACCGAAAGGATGGCGGTCTTGGTTGGAGCGGCGGTCGCGACACACTCGGCAGTATGGCTGTTACACAAAGCGAAGAGTTGAAAGAAATTTTTGGCCTTGCCTCTTATAGCTTGGACTTTTTAATTCAATTTAAGAGCGGTACAGAATATTATATCTTTACAACCGGTGTAAGCTTGGGTCAAAGGGGCGAAATAAATATTTTAGGTAATAACAAAACGCCTGGTAAGCCCACCGTGCCCATTGGGCAAAATATTTACCCAATTTACCGCACAAGAGTTGTAAAAGAAAACGGTGTTTGGAAAGCAGTCGAAACCATGGCGGGCTATGCCCAGTCAGCGTGGTATGAGGAAAGCCGAAGAAATGCAAATGCTACCCAAATTCCATCCTTTGACCCTGATACCTTTCAGGAAGGAAAAATATAATAAATATGTTATTAAAAAAGCGGAGTTTCCACTCCGCTTTTTATTATAATTATTGGTCAATAGAGTGGTTTTTGCTTTATTCGACCACTTAACACAAAATATAAGTGGTCAATTTGCCCTTAAAATTAAAAATTAGTGGTCAAAACCATTGACAAACACTCTTAAAAGTGGTACACTTTTGTATATACTTATTTTAGGGGGCGGTTGCTTGAGAACCGGTAACAATATCCGACTTCGAAAAGACGGACGTTATGAGGCACGATATATCAAGGGGCACACCCCCGATGACAAAATTATATATGGCTATATTTATGGAAAAACATATCAAGAGGCCGAAGAAAAACGCGATGCTCTACTTCACCAAATGCAGCCAATAAAGGAGTTGAATTTATTAATTCTTGGGGCCGGTAGTCATGGGCAAGAAGTGCTGGAATTGGCTCAAAGCTTGCGTATTTTTCATAAGATTGGTTTTTTAGATGACACCAAACCTGAAATTGCAATTGGCCCGTGCAACAATTTTTCTAAATACCTTTCTGAATATCCGGTTGCAATTCCCGCAATTGGTAACACCGAGGTAAGAAAACGTTGGATGACCGATTTGGTAAAAGCGGGATTTGTAATTCCAACACTAATTCATCCCAGTGCGGTTGTTTCTCAAAGTGCAGAAATAGGGAACGGAACGGTTGTCTGTGCCCGCGCCACAATAGGGTCAAGAGCACAGTTAGGAAAG
>JAZSNW010000014.1:0-9735 GCA_045536615.1 Acutalibacteraceae bacterium
TGCGCGTTTTGCCAAAACAACAACACCCGAGTCAACAGCGGCTTTATATTCCATACCTGTTGCAACAAAGGGGTTTTCGGGTTTTAAGAGTGGAACTGCTTGCTTCTGCATGTTCGAACCCATGAGCGCACGGTTGGTATCGTCGTTTTCAAGGAACGGAATCATTGCAGTTGCAACAGAAACAACCATCTTAGGTGAAACGTCCATATAGTCAGCTTTTGAACCTTCAACTTCTTGGAAGCTGTCGTGATAACGGGCATTAACCTTTTTGTTTACAAAATAGCCGTTTTCATCCAAAGGTTCGTTTGCCTGTGCTACAACATAATCGTCCTCTTCATCAGCTGTCATATAACGAACTTCATCCAAAACCTTGCCGTTTTCTACCTTGCGGAAAGGAGTTTCAATAAAGCCGTATTTATTTATCTTGGCAAAGGTTGCAAGATAAGAGATAAGACCAATGTTAGGACCTTCAGGGGTTTCAATCGGGCACATACGGCCGTAGTGTGTATAGTGAACGTCACGCACTTCGAAAGATGCACGGTCACGAGAAAGACCGCCGGGGCCAAGCGCTGACAAACGACGCTTGTGAGTAAGTTCAGAAAGCGGGTTTGTTTGGTCCATAAATTGTGAAAGTGGTGAAGAACCAAAGAATTCTTTAATAGCCGCAACAACAGGGCGGATATTGATTAAAGACTGAGGTGTAACAGCATCAGGTTCGCTTGACTGCATTGTCATCTTGTCACGAACAACGCGTTCCATACGGGAAATACCAATACGGAATTGGTTTTGCAACAATTCGCCAACCGAACGGATACGACGGTTACCAAGGTGGTCAATATCGTCAACCTTGCCAACGTTGTGTGGAAGGCCGAGGAAATAGCTAACTGATGCAAAAATATCATCCAAGCAAATTGATTTCGGGATAAGGTCGTCCGCATTATCAATAATAGCTTGTTTCAAGCTTTCTTTATCTTGGTTTTCTTCAAGAAGTTTTTTAAGAACTTCGAATGAAACTTGTTCGTTAATGCCAAGTTCATCAAGTTCAGACAGCTCGTCTGCGGTGAAGTCAGTAAAATCAGAAAGATTTACCATACCGTTAGAAAGAACTTTTACTTCACTCTTATTGCCTTCGTTATCGATAACGCTAATATAAGCGGTGTTAACACCCTTTGTTTCAATAAGTTCAGCAAGTTCTTTTGAAACTGTTGTGTCAGCATCTGCCAAAATTTCACCGGTTAAGGGGTCGATAACAGGGCGTGACAAAACTGCACCCTTGATACGAGCGCCGATTGCAAGTTTCTTATTGTATTTATATCTACCAACGCGAGAAATGTCATAACGGTGGGAGTCAAAGAACAACTGATTGATATAGTTCTGTGCGCCCTCGATGGTTACAGGTTCGCTTGGGCGAAGCTTTTTATAAACTTCAACCAACGCTTCATCAACGTTTTTGGTGTCGTCATTAGCCAAGGTTGCTTCTAAACGTGCATCGTCACCGAAAAGTTCACGAATTTGTTCATTGGTGCCAACACCTAACGAACGAATAAAGGTTGTAATCGGAAGTTTGCGGTTTTTATCAATGCGAACATATAAAACGTCATTGATAGCGGTTTCATATTCAAGCCATGCACCACGGTTTGGAATAATGGTGGAGGAATAAAGTCTCTTACCGGTTTTTTCTTCAATTTTCTCGGCATAATATGCGCCGGGAGAACGAACAAGCTGTGAAACAATAGCGCGTTCAGCACCGTTAATAACGAATGTGCCCGATTCGGTCATAATCGGGAAATCGCCCATTGAAACTTCGCTTTCTTTAATTTCGCCGGTTTCCTTGTTTGTAAGACGTGCAGTTACGCGCAAAGGTGCTGCGTATGTTGCATCCCTCACCTTACATTCGGTCACGTCATACTTGGGTTTTTCGTCAAGACGATAGTCAACAAAGGTGAGTTCTAAATTGCCGGCATAGTCTGTAATGGCAGACATATCGCGGAAAACTTCCTTAAGACCTTCTTCGACAAACCACTTGTATGAATCCTTTTGGATTTCAATAAGGTTAGGCATATCGATGACTTCATTTATTTTTGAAAAAGTCATTCTTTCATTTTTGCCCAACTTGGTGGGTTTAACCATTGAAGTTGAATTCATAGGTTTACAATCACTCCTCCATTTATTTTACGGCATATTTAGTGCCGCAAAGGCCTTTAAAATAGCAAATGTGGTGGAAAAAATATAATGCACCAATTACCTAAAAATTTTACAATTTTTATGAATCGGTGCACACTCCCCCATCATCATTAGTAATGACTAATTATAATACAATTTTTGCCATAAGTCAAGCCCTATTTTAAAAAAATAATTAATAATTGTCGCAAAGCGACACCTCACCTCTTGACTATTCACTATTACTTCTTACCTAAAAACAAAAATCCACCCATTTGGGTGGATTTATTGTTTTTAGTACGCTTTGCCCCAATAGAGCATATGCTTTGCTTCTTTGCCGCAGCAAACGCATTTGTCGCTTAAATTTTCTTCATCAAAAGGAATGCAGCGTGAAGTTACGCCTGTCATTTCTTTAAGTTTATCTTCACATTCCCTGTCACCGCACCACATTGCACGGATGAAGCCCGCCTTGTTGTTGGCAATGTCAATCATTTCGTCCATATCGTGTGCGTCGTATGTCATTTGTGCCCTGCGTTCGAGCGCTTTATTATAAAGACCATCTTGAACCGCTTTTAAAAGTTCGGGTATTTTGGTTTCCAACTCGTCAAGAGAAACGGTAACCTTTTCACCATTATCACGGCGTGCAAGAACACAACAGTTGTTTTCAATATCGCGGGGGCCAAGTTCTAAACGAAGTGGAACACCCTTCATTTCGTATTCGGCAAACTTCCAACCGGGTGATTGTTCACTATCGTCAAGTTTAACACGGCAAACTGATTTAAGTTTTGTGTAAACTTCGTTTGCTTTTGAGAGAACACCCTCTTTATGAGAAGCGATAGGCACAATAACAGTTTGAATTGGTGCTATTGCGGGTGGCAAAACAAGACCGCTATCGTCACCATGGGTCATAATAACCGCACCGATAAGGCGGGTAGTTGTGCCCCAAGAAGTTTGGAACGGATGAACAAGTTTGTTTTCCTTATCCATAAAGGTAACATCAAACGCTTTTGAAAAACCATCACCAAAGTAATGAGAAGTACCACTTTGAAGCGCCTTACCGTCGTGCATCAATGCTTCGATTGTATAGGTTGCTTCAGCACCTGCAAAACGTTCTTTATCAGTCTTTTTACCCATTACAACCGGCATTGCCAAAACATTTTCCGCAAAGTCGGCATAAATTTTGTGCATTCTTTCGGTTTCAAGCTTTGCCTCTTCAGCGGTGGAGTGAAGGGTGTGACCTTCTTGCCACAAGAATTCGCGTGAACGAAGGAAAGGACGGGTGGTCTTTTCCCATCTTACAACGCTGCACCATTGGTTATAAAGTTTTGGCAAATCACGATAAGAGTGAACAATATTTTTAAAATGGTCACAGAAAAGGGTTTCAGAAGTGGGGCGAACACAAAGGCGTTCCTCAAGTTCTTCGCTGCCGCCGTGGGTAACCCAAGCAACTTCGGGCGCAAAACCTTCAACATGGTCCTTCTCCTTTTGTAAAAGACTTTCAGGTATAAAAAGTGGCATATACACATTTTCGTGACCTGTGTCCTTAAACATTTTATCCATTTGGCTTTGAATAAGCTCCCAAATTGCATAACCGTAGGGGCGAATAATCATACAACCCTTTACCGATGCATAATCAATAAGCTCGGCCTTGATGCAAACGTCGGTATACCATTTTGCAAAATCCTCATCCATTGAGGTAATTGCTTTTACTAATTTTTCCTTTGCCATAAAACAGATGCCAAAAAGCACCTATTCCCACCTTTCGTATGTAATTACACAGTATTTTCATCATAACATAAGTTATTATAAAATAAAACACATATTTTTGCAACTGTTTTTATACATATAAATAAAAGAAAAAAACTATTGACAAATTAACATTTAAGAAATATATTTGTAATAGTACCTGTCGTTTTACGACAAAATTTTCAGGAGGATTATTTATGACAATCGACAAAATTAAGAAAATTTTAGCAGATACTCTCGATGTGAGCGAAGAAGAAATTTCGGCTGACACTAACATAGCTACCGATTTAGGTGCTGACAGCTTGGATGTTGTTGAAATTTTAATGTCTATTGAAGACGAATTCGAAATCGAAATTCCCGACAATGAGATTGAAAACATCCGCACAGTTGGCGAATTGGTTGAATTTATCGAAACAAATATGTAAACATAAATCAAAAAACAATTCTGTATAACATAAAAAAGATGTGTGAAAATTTTCACACATCTTTTTCTATATTACCAGTATTATATAATAAATAAAAAAGTGATATTCTTTGCAAAGCAAAGAGTGATATTTTTGATAAATCAAAAGCGATATTTAAACCTATGGTTTAAGTGATATTTTATTCGCCCTTAAACTTGCAAAGCAAATATCACTCGGCGAAGCCGAATATCACTGCAAAGCAATATCACTCGCCGTAAGGCGAATAAAACTGTCGTTGTGTTACAACTAACACAACGACAAAGTTCGGGCATTTTTATTTTCTTTTATATTTTTCAAACACCTGCATATCAGTGCGGGTAGCAATAAGCGGCGTAACCGAAATAGTCTTGTTTAAAATTGCAACTGTGTCGCGGTTTAAGTCGTCGGGGCAAACATCCGGCACGGGTTCGCCCTCTTGGTGATACATATCCCCTCCGTCGTGCACAAAGCCATCTGAAAAATAGTGCGAACCTTGACGGGTTATTCTGATGTCCTCCACCTCGTCAGGAATGTTTACATTATAAATTAAAGTTTCATTAAAAAGATTTTGGCTTACAATAAAATCATAGGCCTTGTCAAAATACTGTGCCGCTTCATTTTGGCTGTGGGGAAATGTTGAAAAGGCAATACCTTTTATGCCTAACCTTGCGGCTTCAAAAACGGCAGCAACGGTGCCCGAATAAACAATATCTTGTCCAACATTTACGCCATAATTTATGCCCGAAAGCACAATGTCGAATTTTTCATTAAGGCCTAAGACGCCAAAACGCACACAGTCGGCAGGGGTTGAAGACATTGAATATGCCGTAACATCTTCCAGAAAATCAACCTTTTTAATTTCTTGCTGACTTACAAAATCAATAGCGTGACTCATTGCGCTTTGTTCTACCTTTGGGGCAACAACCGTTACTTCACCCAATTTTTTCGCCCAATTTGCCAAAAGTTTAATACCCGGCGCGTTAATTCCGTCGTCATTGGTTATTAAAATTTTCATTAAAGCCATCCTTTGTTATTTTCTTTATAATTCTTTAAAAGCTCATCCGCTTCGGCTATTGCCTTTTTCATTTCGCGTTTGGAATAAACAGTGCCGCCCGCCGCACAAGCGTGACCTCCACCGCGATATTTTTCGGCAAGTTCGCTAACAGTTACAAAACGGGAACGAAAACGAACCCTTATAGCATCATCATTTTCAATAAATGCAATCCAAATAAGCGAGCCACGGATGGCATCCAAATAGCTAACCGCAGCCGAAGCATCCTCGTTTGAGAGGTTGAATTTTTTCTTCATTTGCTTTGAAACAAAGATATATGCAACGCCGTTTTTGGTAACCTTTATTTTATTTTGAACATACGCTTCAAATTTTAAAAGTGAAAAGTCCTTTAAATAAAGGTTGGCGTAAAGCACATCGGTATCAACACCTTGGTCAAGCATTAAGCCTGCCAAACGCATTGTGTCGCCGTCAACCTCACGATAACGAAAACGGCCCGAATCGGTAACCATACCCGCATAAATACAGGTGGCGGCAGTTTTATTTATTTTAAGTTCATCCTTAAAAGTGTCGTAAAAATCGGCTATCATCTCACATGCGGAAGAACGGTTTTCTTCCACCCATTCCAAATCACCGTAAGAATCGGTTGGGATATGATGGTCGATTTTTATAATTTCTTTGCAAAGGGTAAACTTTTGGTTTGAAACACGCTTTGCTGTGCCTGTATCAATTACAATAGCCAAAGCATCCTTATATTCTTCATCAGGTAAAAGGGCATCCTCTTCCCCTAAAAATGCAACATAATCCGAAAAGTCGGCATTTTGCAAATAAACCTTTTTTTCAGGGAAATTAAGTTTTATAATTTCTGCCATACCTTTTGTCGAGCCAACGGCATCACCGTCGGGACGGAAATGGCGAAACAGAAAAATTTTATCATAATCTTTAATTTTTTGTAAAATTGCCTTTTTTTGAGCTAACATCAGTTTTCTCCCAATTTATCTAAATCTTCAAGCATTTGCATTGCTTCTTCACGATTTTTAAGGGTGGCACCGCTTGCTTTCAAGTGACCGCCACCGCCATATTTAACCGCAATAGTGTTAATATTATATTTGTTGGAACGAAGTTCGGCCAAAACGCCGTTTTCGGTTTCGGTAAAGTTTACCCAAACATTTACGCCCTTAATATCACCCATTGTGCCCACCATAGCGCGTGAGATGGTAAAGGTGTCGGCTTCGTAATTTTCAAGCTCGTCCTTTGTGGTGTAGATATAAGCAACATTATTTTCGGTGAATTTAATTTTAAGCACAAACTGTGCGCGAAGCCGAATAAACGAAAAATCATCAGCATAAAGCTGGGCATAAATTTCGTTAGTATCAAATTCAGTTTCCATAAGGTGTGATGCCAAGCGGAAGGTGTTTGCATTTGTGCTGTCATAACGAAAACGGCCCGAATCGGTAACCATACCTGTATAAAGCGACTTTGCTGCAAGTGGCGAAAGCTTTAAACCGCTTTCAATGGCAAATTCGGTAATAAGACCGCAGCAGCTTTCATAAGAAGTATCGGTCACTTCGATATCGCAAATTTCTTCGCAAAAAATGTGGTGGTCAATTCTTGCGGTTCTTTTGGCGGTTTTATAACGGTCATCACTTATAAGTGCCGCCGCCGAAGTATCAAGCACAATAGCCAAAGCATTTTCATAAACGCTGTCGGCAATTTCATCCATACCGCTTTGCTCCATAAAGCCGTACCGCTTGGAGCTATCACCCACAACATAAACCGTTTTTTCGGGGAAGTTTTCAGTAATAATATTTTTAAGCCCAATTTGACTGCCCAAAGCATCACCGTCGGGGCTCTGGTGACGGTGAATAATTATTGTGTCAAAGTTTTTAATTTCATTTAATATTTTTTCAAACATATTTTAAAATTCCTAATCATCAAAATATCCCCTGTAAACTACGGGGTAATCGGCATTGGGGAACATATACTTATGAAGTTCGATAAAATAATCGTCGGTCATACTTGCAATAAAGTCAACGATAATTTGGTTTGGTTCGGTCTTTTCATAAGGGGTTTTGGGGCTATTTCGCAAATTTTTAACATAATTTATATGCCTTGTATAAATTGGCGAATTTGTTTTTTGAAGCTTTAAATCCTCTAAAAGTTGACCGTAAATATCGGCCATCATTGGCTTTACAGTAACATCAAGTCGGGCATCCGCCGCGGCGTGATTGTAAATTTTAATATAATTATCTTTTTTAGACTGCCTTAACGCTTCAAAATGCTTTTCATCCATTTTGATATATGGCTTACCATAACTATTTTCAATTATATTAACCATTAAGTTGTTAATAATTTCAGCATTGATGGAACCGATATCTTCGTTATGAAAATCGTTTTCGGTGGCGGTTTTTGACATTATCGCGTCTTGTCTGTCTTTGCCGAGATATGCAATTATATCAGAAATTTTAACCACTGCACCTTCTAATGTAGAAGGTGCAATTTTATTTGCAAATGCCTTGTCCACACAGCATTTTTCCATTATTTCATCAAATTCCTCAAAACCCGAAAGTTTTGCGGGGTAATATTCGCAAAGCTCGATTTCGCCGTTGTGGGCGGCAATACCGTCAAGAGTTTGAAGGGTTAAATTACAAGGGTAAATTTTATCAAGCACACGCACCGAATGGATATTGTGCAAAAAATGCCTGCCTGTGTGCTTTCTATATAATTCATCAAGATATTTTTCGCCCGAATGTGCAAATGCGGGGTGACCGATATCGTGACCAAGAGCAATTGATTCAATAAGTTCTTGATTCAAATGCAAAGCGCCGCCAATGGTACGCGCAATACGGGAAACCAACTGCACATGCAAAAAACGGCGAGTGATATCGTCATTTTTCCAAAGTGAATAAACCTGTGTTTTATCGGCATAACGGCTGTAAAACGGACAATGCAAAATTTTATCACTGTCACGAATAAATGGCGTGCGCCAAATATTAGACTTGTCCACTGTTGTGTCACGGCGATATGCCGCGTCGTCATTAAACCCGAATTTTTTAAAACTTGCGGTTTCGTTTTCAAGTTTCATTCTTTCAACTAATTCTTTTGATAGTTCATGTTTCGGCAAACCGTCCCCCACCTTTCATTTTATATAAAGTTATTCCTAATTATTATAACACAGTTTTTTCACTTTGTGAATATTAAAAACAAAAAACCTGCAATTATTTGCAGGTTTTTAATTTTTCATAAAACTGATATGGCACCCGAAGGTCACCTTTGCCCTTGCCAATTAAAATGTTTGGTTTATTTTCACCGTGAAAATCACTGCCGCCGCTTTGCAAAAAGCCATATTTTTCGGCGGTTTCTATTGCGATTTTTGTGGTGCTTTCATCATACAGTGGATAAAGGGTTTCCATACCGACAAGCCCTGACTCCTTGGCTTTTTGCCAAAAAGCATAAAGCTTTTCGGGGCTGGTGCTGTGAAACGGGTGTGCAACCACGGGCACTGCCCCAATTTGTTTTAAAAAAGAAATGGTTTTAAGGGCATCTAACCGTTTGGGTGATTTGTAAAATTTTCCACCGTCTTCTAAAAATGCTTTAAACGCATCAGAAACCGTTTCGGCATATCCGTTTCTTACAAGTTCACTTGCAACATGTGCGCGGTTTATTTGGCCCTTGACAGTTTGTGAAACCATTCTTTCATAATCAATTTTATATCCTGCGCCGATTAAATTATCCACCATTTCTTTATTAGCAATGCGCTTAAGATGGTTTAATTTTTCACAATATTTTGAAACATCTAAAAAATGCTCTTCAGGTATAAAAAGCCCTAAAATATGAAGCTCTATCCCCTCATATTCGGTGGTGATTTCAGTGCCTAAAACGGCATCAATCGCTTTTCCTTTAGCTGCGTTTTTAAACTCAATTAGCCCATCTATTGTGTTATGGTCACAAAGGGCGATGGCTGAAATCCCTTCTTTAACCGCCAAATTCAAAAGTTCAGTCGGGGTAAGCGTTCCGTCAGAATGGTTTGAATGTGTATGTAAATCACAAATTTTCATAAACGTTTCCCCCTTTTTAATAATATGCTAATTATACCACTTTTATAAAACTTTGCAAAGTTTTTATTTGGCAATTCGGGTATTATGTGATATGCTTACGCTACAATAGGGACAAATAATCATTTATCCTTGCCTTTTTCATCAATTTAGTAAGGCAAGGCAAGAATGACTTTCATACCATACTTTAATGTATCCTTGTAAAAAAAGGAAAAGTATGGTATGATTTCTAATATAAAAGTATGATTTTTGTCATACTTAATAATTGCATTTTTCCAAGTTGTTTAGCAATAGGTATTATCAAACTATAGGGGATTTTATT